>JAATFH010000467.1 GCA_015655315.1 Terriglobales bacterium | reverse complement strand
TATCTCGTTGTCAGTGGGTGTTATTGTTGATGACGCTATCGTAAGGATCGAGAACAGCGTGCGTCATCAAGAGATGGGAAAGAGCCGCATACAGGCGGCTCGCGACGGAGCGAGCGAGGTAGGCTTCACGATCGTTTCCATGACGGTGTCACTGGTGGCAGTGTTTCTCCCCATTCTTTTTCTTAATGGAGTGCTGGGGCGTCTGCTGCGGGAATTCGCTGTCACGATTTCGGATTCTATCCTGCTCTCGGGTTTTGCGGCCCTTACGCTCACGCCCATGCTCTGCAGCCGCTTCCTTGGCGATCACGGTCATGCGCGGAATGCCTTTGGACAGTGGACGGAACATCTGTATGGCCGTCTGGAGCGGGTGTATCGGCACTCTCTGGATGCGGTGTTGTGCCATCCACGAGCCACGATCGCTGCGAGCATAGGGATGAGCCTCGTCACCATCGTTCTGTTTGTCATCATGCCGAAAAGCTTTATGCCACAGGTGGATGTGGGTTCGTTCAATGGTCATCTCGAGGCTTCGCAGAATAACTCGATGGCGCGGATGATTGAGTACGGCGAGCAGGTGAACGCGTTGATGGCGAAGCTGCCCGGGATGATGAGCAATCTGTCCGGAGTGGAAGCGCAGAACAGCGGGTGGATTCATGTCAATTTGGTAGACGCGCCCTACCGGTCCAATGTGCGAGTCATCATGGACGAGTTTCAGAAGCAGGTGGATCGCATTCCGGGATTGAAGGTCTACCTGAGGCAGGGGGACTTCCTTAGTCTCGGCCAGGACGAGGGACGGTCGCAATACTCGGCTGCGCTCGAGGGACCTGATGCGGATGAACTCTATCGATGGGCCCCACGCCTGAAGGAAGCACTCGATTCGCTTCCTCAACTGGCCAATGTCTCGACCGACCTTGAAATGAACGCGCCGCGCGTTAACGTGGATATCCGCCGCGATCTTGCCAGGTCGTTGGGCGTCGATCCAGATCAGATCGCCAACACGGTGTACGACGCCTATGGAAATCGCATTGCCAGCACAATCACAGTTGCCTCACGGAAGTACGACGTCATCCTTGAAGTGGCCAGCAGGTATCAGCGCGATCCTGATGCTCTGGGAAGCCTGTATCTGCGATCGAATAACGGCCGTCTTGTGCCTCTGGCTGCCGTCACCACTCGGACCGAAACCGTTGCGCCGCTGACCGTCCATCACGTCGGCCAGTTTCCGGCGGTGACGTTTCAGTTCGACCTGCGCCGCGGCGTCTCCCTCGATTCCGCAACCCGGCTGATCCGCAGCGCCGCTAGTCGCATCGGCATGCCGGCAACGCTCACGGTTGCTTTTCAAGGGACGGCAGCCCAGTTTCAAAGCTCGCTGAAGGGCCTAAGCCTTCTGCTGTTGATTGCCGTGATGGTGATCTATCTCGTTTTGGGAATTCTGTACGAGAGCTTCATTCATCCCATCACCATCCTTTCGGGATTACCTCCGGCGGCCATAGGTGCGCTGCTGGCGCTGCTGCTCTTCGGGCAGGATCTTAACCTCTATTCCTTCCTGGGAATCATCCTGCTCATAGGCATCGTTAAGAAGAACGCCATCATGATCGTTGACTTCGCGCTCGATGCACAGCGAGTCGAGAATCTCGACCCTGCGCGAGCTATTTATCAAGGATGCCTGCAGCGGTTTCGGCCGATCATGATGACAACGATGGCTGCGCTGCTCGGGGCAATTCCCGTGGCGCTTGCAGGCGGCATTGGTGGCGAGGCTCGTCGTCCGCTTGGCATCGCCGTAGTTGGAGGTCTGCTTTTATCACAGTTGCTGACGCTCTATGTCACGCCAGTCATTTATCTCTCCTTTACCCGGCTGTTGCAGCAACCGGCTGCCAATCGGCTTGAGGTCATCCCAGCGGAGCGTGCGTCGTGACAGCGTTCCAGGGAGTGTCGAAGTGCTGGCTTGTTTCTGCTCGCTCCCTGGGTGGAATTGAACATTAGGAAAGATCAGACAGTTGAAGCCTCTCAACCGTTGCGAACACGTTAATGTTAATGCGCTTATTGACCAGCGCGAGTCTCCGGTCCATGCAACGGACTCGATCAGAGGCGTTCTAAAGGATATCACAGCACACTCGGATGGTTGCTGGGGGTGGATTTGAACCTGGGACCTTTGGGCACGTGAGCACATTTGTTTCAGCACGCTTCATCCAGCATGGCCACGTACTCCGCGGGAGTACAGACAATTACGCCGTCTCTTGACTTGACGGGATAATGTTTAAGATTGCCGGTAATAAGCCATGCGCCAGTCGTCTTTGCCAGAGAGAGAAAACATGCGTCATCAGGATCGGGCAACGGATGCGGCCAGGATGCTCCTGGAAACCGCAGCGCGCTTTCAATCAGGAACTCCAGCCATACCGGAGGAAAGTCGTATTGCGCGAACTTGCAATATTGTGAGACCCGCCTGTATTCCCCAATGATGGAAGGACTCACGGCGATTTGGATACTAGCTTCCTGAATGACGCTCCGGAGAATCGGTGCAGGAAAGCCGTCCCGTTTGATCCCCGCAGAGACAATGACATTCGTATCCAGTACTCACCTTCCGGCAGCACTATGATGCGGAGTAGCTTAACGACGAACAGATCAGTACCAGACGGTCGTCACCGATCATCGATGAAATCTTCGCGAGAACACTGCTGAACCAAGTTCGAGAGCAGCTTTCGCTAGGATGTATTGTCGGTTACTCGGACGAGTGGCATCCCGTAGTTCCTTGAGACCGCCCGACTTTTCAGCCACTACAATTTACTGAGCTTCGACATAGAGGGCCCGTTGGACAATCCCAACTCGCTGTCGTTGTTCCCTGAAAACGAAATTTCAAGGAATAGCGGCGCTTCTTTCAGACAGCTCTGCGCGTTCTGATACTCTTCGTTCGACAACTGCCGTGTAAGTCAACTCACCCGGCTACTGCGAAAGCTTCTCAATCTGGATATGATAAGGCTCCAGCAGGTCGCCTTTGGCGTGACCGAGGGCTGCGCGAGCGATTTGGTAACTGATCTGTATCTGCAATAATTCCAACTCAGCCTGCGCGAGCCTCGTCTGCGAGTCGAGCACGAAGAAGTTCGTCTCAGCGCCGAGCTCATATTTGCGTTGATCCGCTGTAAGAGATTTCTGGGCCAGATCGAAGGAGTCTTTCCCTGCCGACAAAGTGAGTTTCGCTTCATCGAATTGATGGACGGCATTCCTTACTTCCTGCACGATCGCTTCACGCGTCTGCTGAGCGGTATACAGATCGCGGCGTCGCGACACCAGAGCGCTGCCCAGAGTCGCTTGTGCCCCTCGATTCCTAAGGGGAAGATTCAAGGTGAGCGTCCCGCCATATCCAGGGAATCCAAATCCAAAGACCTGGCCAAATGAGGAGCCGAGGCCTCCATGCGCGATCAATTGCCCTGTATTCAGGTCGTACTGATTTCCGCCTAGACCGCTGCTTTGGTAGAAACCCGTGAGCGACAGATCTGGCTTGAGATTATTGTGGGCAAGGCGGATGCTGCTTTCGTCATTGGCCAGAGCATAGTTTGCCGCGTCGAGCTCAGGTCGCCCGTCAAGCGCCTGCTGAATGGCCTCATCCATCTCGATCATCCCGAGTTCCCCCACAGGTTCCGGCTTCTCGGTCAGATCAAGGTCGAGCCCGCGAAAATAAGGATCTTGATCCGCTCCGATGGTAAGACGCAGCGCCTCCTCGGCCTGCTTCAGCGCGTATTCGCTTTGGATCGCCTGGAGGCGGCGAGCAGCCACTTCGGATTCGGAGCGATAAATATCAAGCGGTGGTAATGCTCCCAGTTCAAGCGCCCGCTTGTCATGCTCGTAGCTGGTCTTGGCCAGTTCGAGTGACCTTTGTTGCACTTCCATGTTGCCGCGGGCTTGAACCGCAGCCCAGTATTGTTCGACGACCTGCAGGACTGCGTCGTTCACTTGGGCCTGGAAGCTGGCCCTCGATTGCTGCAAAACACGTCGCGCAATAATGATTGGGGCCGTGTTGGCAAACACGCCTGTTTTGCGTAGCAGCGGCTGCGTAAACTGCACAGTCACCAAAGAGTTGAAATATGGATTGAAATAATAAAAGGAGCTGTTGCTTGAATTCTTGTTACTGGAGATCCCGACATTGATGTTTGTGCCGGTTTCGAATGTCTGCAGATAGTTGATTTGGGCAGTTTGACTCAGAGTACTGAGCGTGGCATTGCTTGAGTCGCCCACACCTTGAAGCTGGCTGTAGCCTGAATATGAATAGCGGTTCAGATTCACGCCGCTCTGCAATAGAGGATCGAAGGGTTGATACGTTCCGAGGAGTATGAACTTGTCGGTTTCTACTTGTGTCTCCTGGATACGAACGCCACTGTTGTTCTCAAGCATCAATATCACTGCATCGCGCAGGCTGAGGATCAACTTGTTGCCGTTGATGTGGTCCTTCATATCCTGTGGCGGCGGCAGCTTGTCCGAACGTACCTGCCTGGTTAAAAGTCCACGATAGCTTTCAGGAGATTGGGCGCGCGCGGCCAAAGCAGTCCATATAAAGAGCAGCAGGCAACAACCTGCTCCGCGAAGGAATTTCATCTGGGCACTCCCGATTTTTTTCGTGTCGTGTACTGAAAATAGAAGAAGCGTTTGCCTGAAGGCATGGAATACGGGCCGAGATGTTTATTCATACCGAATCGCCTCGACAGGATCCAGGCGGGCCGCTTTCATCGCCGGATAGATTCCGAAGACCAGCCCCACACTGATAGAAACAAGAAACGCCAGAGCAATGGAACTCGCCGTCACGATCGTTGACCAGCCAGCCAGCCATGCAATCACGCGCGACATGATGAAGCCGAAGATGATACCGAGAATTCCACCCGTGAACGAAATAATGGTGGCCTCAACGATGAATTGACGAACGATGTCGGTCTGGCGGGCCCCGACGGCGCGTCGCAGACCGATCTCTCGTGTGCGTTCGAGGATACTGGCCAGCATGATGTTCATGATCCCAATGCCACCAACCACCAGGGAAATAGAAGCGATTGCCACCATCACGGCATTGAAAAGTCGTTCTGTTCGTCTCTGTTCCGCGAGCAGTTCAGCAGGCACGATGACGCTGAAATCATTTGCGCCGTGATGAGATGAATCAAGGATCGCTCTGATTACCTGAGCCGCTGCGGTCATATCCGCGTTCTCACGCATATTCAGATAGATCCCATCGATTTCATCGCGCACATTGCTGTAGCTGTCTTCGAGGCGACCAATGGAGGCGTTCAGCGGCACATAGATAATATTGTTGGCATCCTGTGTTGGAACACCTGCCATCTCCGTGTCCGCGCTGAACTGAGGGCTCACCACTCCAATTACGCGAAACCACTGCTCATTGACCTTGACATACTGGCCAATGGGATCGGAAGCGCCAAACATATTCCACTTGGCGGCAGAGCCCAGCACGCAGACTGGCGCGCCTCGATCCTCATCCTCTTGGTCGAAGAAAGCGCCACTCAAAAGGTGAAGACCGGCAATCTGCTGGTAACTGGGATTGACACCGTAAACCGCAGGCACATCCTGCTGCGATTTTGGAATCGTGCTCGATGGAGTCAGGCGCTTACGAGGAGTGGCAACCACGACATTGTTGACATCGTCGAGCATGACTCGATAGTCTTCGAATGTCAGTCCCGGGGAAATTCTGCGGACCTTCTGGTGAGCCTGCCATTCTGTCGTTTCTTTTGCTTCTACAATGAGATTGCGCACTCCCATCTGTTCGATGAGCGCCATCACCTTTTGCCGTGCTCCGGCACCGATGGAAAGCATCGCAACCACCGCTGCAACGCCGAAAATCATCCCCAGCATGGTCAGCAAGGACCGAAGTCCGTGAGCCCAGAGGTTCTGCACGCCTAACTGTGCGTCCCTACTCCAACGTTGGTAGCCGCCAAGCACACGGCCAGGAATCAAAGTTTCGAGGGTGGACATCACGGTGTTCCTTCACCGCCGGCAGGCGAGGCCCGGCCTTTGGTGGGTTTCCGCGGTGCCGTCGGATCGACTAATGCCACCTGTGTCCCCGCATTCAATCCTTCGATCGCAGCGTGGCTCTCGCTTTCACCTGTGATCTTCACCTCCCGCTGCTCGTATCCGTTCCCGCGTTTCACGTAGACGATTTGCTTGCCATCCTTCAGGAACAGTGCCTGCCGTGGGAGATAAAGGATGTTCTTTTGTGTATTCCCGAGAAATGCGATTTGAGCAGTGAGCCCAGAGCGCAGGCGCGCATCAGGATCGGAGAGCTGAAGGGAAACGTCGAAACCGCCTCCTGTATTTGCCTCAAAGAATTGCCTCATCGCCATTCCGCCAACGCTTTTTACCGTCCCGTTGAAGGTCCGGCCGGGCATGGCGTCAAATGTGGCGATGATTGGTTGCCCCGGCTTGATGTTGTTCCGGTCGCGTTCGCTGATCTTCGCTGTCAGCTCAAGCCCCATTGGATCGACGACCTCAGCGATGGGACTGCCTGGTTCCGCCTGGTCCCCAGCATGGTAATCAGGCAGAGCCATCCCCGTGAAATAGATTCCGCCTGAAGCACCCATGTTTTTCTGAATTGAAAACAGGCCATCCATCGGTGCAGCAACCTGCATTTTGTCGATATTTTCCTGGGCCTGGTCCATGGACAGCTTCGCCTTGTTATATTTTTCGCGAGCTAGAGCGCGGGAGGCCTGGCCCGAAGTGGTGTGCGATTGGATATCCTTTTCAAGCTCCGCCAGTACGCGCTGGGTTTGTTCCAGTGCAAGCCGATTTTTCCTGGCATCGATCGTGCTGACGAGTTCCTCTTTCTGTACATCTAGTTCCGCGCGCCTCACGTTGTAGCGCGCTTTGAGGAGTGCAACTTTATCCTCCGCCACCAGGACCGCAGCATCGGCGTCGGCCTTGGTGATTTCCTGCTCAGCCTGCAGCAACTCGGAACGGCTCTGCTCCAGTTTGTAGTGCTGTTCGCTCGGATCGAATTCAATGACGATGTCGCCCTTCTTGACTGCCGTGCCGGTAGCAAGAAGCCGGGTGATTTGCAATGCTCCACCACCCACAGAAGGTGCTGTGAGCATTACTGAGTGACTTGCGCGCAGTTCGCCAGGAGCCTGCACTCTCAGATCAAGATCGCCACGTGTCACGTTGGCAACTGGAATCTCGTCATTGGTGGTCGTAAGACGTGCACGACCCGTGGCCGCCACCACGCCGATGGAGGCAGCAACCAGAACGGTTGCGAATACTGCCCAGCCAATGACTGCGGGCCGCTTCATCTCCGTTGTACTACTCCTTCACCGAGGGGTCTTGCAGCGCCACTTTGTCTCCGGGGCGCAGTCCTCCGGAAACCAGAATACGGTCGCGGCTTCTCCGCTCTATCTCAATCACATGTTCCTGGAACTTTGAACCATCCCATACATACGCTACGGTCTGGCCCGATTTCTGAAAGGAAGCCTGAACCGGGATCGTGATAGCGTTCGGAACGCGGTTGACGATCACACTGACCTTCGCCGTCATGCCGGGCATGAGACGCGAATCGACTTGATCGAGCACAATCTCAAGATTGAAGTTCCTGGGAATCGGCCAGCCCGCTGAAAAGTCCGAAGTGGCAAGCGTGCTGATCTGCTCCAGATGGCCGGTGAACTGCCGGTCCGGAATCGCATCCAGTTGTACCGTCGCCGGTTGCTGTAACGCCAGCCGGCCGCGCTCCGTCTCATCCACACGCGCCGAGACTCGCAGCGTCGAAACGTCGGGCAGTTCCGCGATCGGCGCACCCGGCCACGCCCGCTCCCCGGTCTTGAATGGAGCTTCACCACCGGCATGCCAGACGGTCAGCAGGCTGATCATTCCACTGGATGGGGCAAGCAGCGTCATTTTCTTGAGGGCGTTCTCAGCGCGCTCGACGTCATAGGCTGCCTTCTTGCTCGCAGCCGTTTTACCGTCGATCGTCGCCCGGTTCACTGTACGATCGGACGCCAGCTTCTCGTCCATTTCGTGCAATTTTTGTTCAGCGTCGGCCAATTTCAGGTTTGCCTCGGCGCCCTCGATTTTCGAGACGATCTCTGCTTTGGTGGTGTCCAGCTTCGCCAAGTCGACCTCGTACCTGGCCTTCATCACTGCCGTTATGTCTTCTTCTTCTGTAAGACGCGCTTGAGCCCGCGCCTGCTCAATTTCCGCCTGCCCGGACTTGAGGGTGGACTGATACTGCGCCAGGTCCTGCTGAGTCTTCGATTTGTCGAATTCGACGACAACTTCGCCCGCCTTCACGTGGGCGCCGGTGGCCACGATCCTGACGATTTGAAGATCACCCGCATCGGCCGGTGCCGAAATGCTCACGGACTTCATTGCCTTCACTTCACCGCGGAATTCAACCACATCGAGAAACTCTCCGCTCTTTACCTCGAACGTGGGAGTCATGGATGTCCGCCGGGAGAAGCGAACAAGTCCATAGATGGAACCGCTGCTGATCAAAAGAATGGCGAAAATCACCGTCGCCTTGCGCTGCAGCCAAAGCTGCCGGATCCAATGGGTCATCTCGATCATCGCCAACGACTCGCAGCGCCGGTGCTCGCTTCCTGGTCAACGTCTACCGCGGAAGAAAGGTCAGGCATCAACCTCGGATCGCTGCCTGCAATCGAGAAGACGGCGGCGAACTTACGAAGCTTGGCAGAAAAGTCGCCATTTCGGCCCATGGGATCGATTGCTTCCAGCCGACCTGAAAATGTCAGGTCAGGATAGGCATCGAGATGCACCGTGGCCTTCTGGCCGATCTTCAGGTTAAGGAAATCGTCCTGATTGACCGGCACTTCCACCTCCATCGCGGAGGGGTCAACGACTTGCATGAAGGGAACGCCGGGCCTGACCTGGTCGCCCTCCTGCACCTCTCCCATACTTCCCTCTTTCCAGATCGTGTTCAGAACCACGATTCCGTCAATGGGCGAGCGGACTTGCATCAGAGCGGCATTCGCTTCAGCATGTAACATGGTTTCGCGTGCGCGATCACGTTGGATTTCGAGGATGCGAATGGACGCCTGGGCGGCCTTGCGTTTCAGATCGAAGGTTTCCTTGAGCTGTGTCAATGTTGCCTTAGCTTCGCTCAGGTCCTCCTGAGCCTTCTCGGCATCAATCCGCGAGAGGATGTCGATCTTTTGCATTTCGAGCTCAGCCTTGCTGAGGCTATCCTCCGCTTCTTTGATCTCAGTCTCATCTTTAGCACGTGCGGCACTTTCTTTTGCCTGTTCTTCCAGCACCTTTTCTATCAACCCACTGTTTTCGGCCTGCTTGTCAACGAAATCGCGGAGCTGCGCCTGGCGGTCGAACTCGACCAGGAAGTCTCCACGCTTCACGCGAATTCCACCCGCTGCCAGTTTGGTTATAGTGAGCGTCCCCACCTGTTGACCGGCGAGTAGGGGTGCCAGAATGGCGCGTGTTTGGACAGCCTGGGTTGTGCCTTTGAGACGCAGGGGATGACGAGTATCAGCGTTCTTATACGAAGGCTGCGAAGCAGCCCTGGTGGCGTGGGCCTTCCCTTTTTTACTCAGCCACAAGCCGGCAACGATCAGTGCAAGCACAATTGCGACGACGATCAGGCTGCTCCACAGTCGCTTCGACCTCCAGCCTTTCCGGGAGGCGGATGGCGGCTTCGATTTCTGGTTCCCCGGCAAGGAAAGTTCAGTGCTTCCTTCAGCTAGAGGCGGACTCATACCAGGATGCTCCATCACGTCATGTCGACCTGCACGAAGTATAGCGAATACCCATAAGACGATGAGATAGGTCTGAAGGGAAGCGTGTTTCTAACAATCCTGTCACTCTGGACTGATCGAACTCCAATTTGAAATTACTGACGAAGTGATCCCACAGTCTTCGATAGAGATAGACGATGTCTCGGTGTCTTCGAGTTAAGTGAGACCAATTCTACGGTGCCAGCGAGACCTCTGCCAGCCCCTTGTATCGAAGGGCCACCACCGGAGAATGAAAAAGACCTGGCACAGTACTGGATGAACCGGGCGCACTTTGCAGAGCTTGATCATCATGCAGCAGATGCCCTGGTGTACTACCGCACGACGCTCGACGACCGGACAGAACCACCGGCGTACTCCCATGACTTGTTGCGGGATGACCTGACAGATGAGTTCCACTCGTTGCGGTTGCGGCAGGGCGGAACAGAGACTGCGTGGACGATATGGAACGCTCCGCCGACGTCGGTGAATCCTGCTGCTGCGCAGCCGAGCGCAGGAGCAGCTAGTGGCTCAACAACAGCCGTGGCGAAAGCTATCCCGCCTCAAGCCACTGGAGGACAGTCGGCTGCGGCACAGAAAAGGCCGTGAAGAAAGCTGCTCTGCAGGAGAGCGACTGGGAGAAGGTCACGGAAGGCGATCGATCTGGCGGATTTCTCAGGCAAGTGATCGCGTCAGAAGGATCTCGCCGGAAAGACGGGATCGTGATATAAGCTCTCGCGGGTGAAGGCTTCATCCGAAAGAACAGGAATCTTGTCCGAGTTAGCGGCCATTGCTTCGAAAAATGCATCCATGTCCTGCGAAGGGCCGGAGCGCCGCGACGCAATCGGACAAATAGCATCTTCGATCAATTTTCTGGATAAGACTCCCCGCTGCGATCCCTTGAGCGCGGCCCTGAGCTCCTACATCAAGACTGAATTGCACTTGAAGCATCGGAATATCCTTTCGCCCCGGATTTTGAACGCCACTTGCATCAAGGCCACGGCGAAACGGGACTCGTGACGTTAGTGTTGGGCCGATCCCCCACGGCCAGCCCATATCCGCTGGTAAGGAATGTTGGTAGCAAATAGCGCCGATTAGGCCGGATTCTCCGACTTTTCCGGATTATAACCACTTTAAAGTCAGCAGTTGGTTACCAGAGCGCTACCTTGACATGGTAGAGGTCAGCAGTTCGAGTCTCCTCGTGCCTACCATATCCCTCTCAATGAACAAAAGGTGTCCTCGTTTATGCGAGGACACCTTTTTGTTGAAGCAAGTTTCTGGAACGTAGTTCCGTCACATTACATGTACTACTGACTAGAAGCTGTAATGGACTGAGAACTGCACAATACGTGGCTGTGACCGGGTATCAGTGATCTGACCAAAGCTACTGTCACTGATGTTGGCATCCGGATAGTTATAGCTGGCGAAATTGAATGCGTTGAAGAAGTCGGCTCGGAATTCGACATTCTGGCTTTCTGTAATGCGGAACTCCTTGCCCGCAGTCAGGTCGATCTGCTCGAACCCAGGAGCACGCTCCGTGCCATTGCTTGCGGTGCCGAACTGTTCACTGTTCGGAGTACCGTAGGCGCATTCACCATTGTCGAATCCATTGCTTGCGGTACAGGGAGTAGCAGAGGGATCAGTACCAAACCATTTACCGACGCTGCGATCACGTACTACAAGCTGCCGATAATGATTGGGCCGTGAAGCTCTGTTGTTCACCGTAGTGGTGTTTGGCGCACCGATAGTAATGGGCAGGCTGGAAAAGGCCATAGCCGTTCCCGTCAGCTTCCAGCCGCCGGCAACTTCGTCGAGCCACGGATTCAGGTTGCTTCCAAAACGGCGTCCACGGCCGAAGGGAAGCTCATACACGCCTGTAGCCGTCAGATTATGACGTACGTCCATGCCGCTCGGGCCGTAGTCCGCGTGGCCGTCATAACCATTCTGCCAATAAGCGCTGTAGTTAGGACCGTTATTGCCCGAGGAGTTTGCGCCAAAGAAGCCGGGATTGTTGGTCAGCGACTTGGCGTAGGTGTAATTCACCGTGTACTCAAGACCATTGTGCTCACGGTGACGAACCTGAACCTGCAAAGCATTGTAGTTCGACATCGACTCTGCTTCGGTGACAACCACGGCGCCGTTCTGCCCCACGAGATTTGCATACGGAGCAGTGGCCCCCGGCGCAACAAGCTGATTGCCTGCACGCGCATCAATCAGGTGCTGACCGAGCTGACCCACGTAACCGACAGATACGGAGGTCTGATTGTTGAGCTCATACTCGCTCGAAAGTGTGAATTCCTGAATGAGAGCAGGGCGCAAATGATTCTGCCATGCGCGCAGTGTGTTGCTGCTGGTAGAGGCGTCAAAGCTCACTGGCAAAGCATTCTCTGCAGCCAATGGTGTACCGGGACTGGTTGCGCTGGCGTTTGTCGCCTGGAAGGTAAAGGCTGGCTGAAACGGAGGATTGAAGTTCAGGCGCAGGTTGGCGCCGGTGCCTTCAAGGAAGTTGGTGATGCCATAACCGCCGCGGATAACCCAACGGGCAGATGGCTGGAAGGCAAATCCAATACGAGGCATGAAGTTGGTGTAAACGGGATGGTAGAGCGCATGCCCATCGCCAAAGACTTTGGCGGCTTCAGGCGTGCCCGCAAGGTAATACTGTCCGGTAGCCAGATCGACATTCGCCTGCTTATCGCTTACTTCGTAGATGGGCTGATCATACTCATAACGCAGTCCCAGATTCAGAGTCAGAGCGGAGGTGACTTTCCAGTCATCCTGGAAGAAGCCCGCATCGCGATACTGACGCTGACCGGAACGGCCTACATTGGCTGAGATACCAGCGTAGAAGACCTGGTCCGTATCGAAGTCCGCGACGTTGCTGCCTGTGAATCCGCCACCATACTGCAAGCGGCCCATCACGCCATCATTGCCGGGATAAAAATTGTTCTGCTGGTAGCGAACAACTTCGGCACCCATCTTCATTGTGTGCTTGCCTAATTCGATGGTGAGGTTATCGCCATAGGTAAAGATGTTGTTGATCAGGCTGCTGCCGAGGCCGGTAGTCCCGATGCCGGTAAGGTAGGTCTGGTCGAAGCTGCCCTGGCCGTTCCCGAAGTCCTGAAAGGCAAAGCCGGGATAGGGCTGATTGGGATAATTAATACCGACAACAGAATTGCCAGTGAGGCCGAACGCGCCCGTTGTGTCAACCGGAATGCCTTGAACCCAGCGAATACGCGACCAGCCTGCACGGAACTCGTTGACGATTGCGGATGAAAAGACGTGCACCTGATTGAAAGCGATGCCCTTGAAGGGATAACTATTTACAGTTGGAAAAGTAATGGCAATCGGAGTTTGCGGTGTCGCATCGGAAGCCTCACCCTGCGAATAACGGACACTGAAGGTATCTCTCGATCCATAGTGCCAGTCGATCTTCGCATCGCCCTGGTCATTGCGCACGGTATTTCGATAGTTGCCGATATAGTTGTTCTGTGCAATACCGTCGGTAGGGGTTTTATTGGGAAGAGGGTATAGCTCCGGATGAGCAAACAAATATTGCGCTACCGGATTCGTGACTGGCACCTGATTGTTCGTATACGGCGTACGAACTCCATTTACAAAATGATAGAGCTGTACCGGAGATGCGGAAAAATCACCATTGCGGAATGCCGTTGGAATGACGCTTGCCGTCTGCGTGCCTCCGGTATGGTAGCGAGCTCCCTGATAGTCTGCAAAGAAAAATAATTTATCACGCAGGATCGGACCGCCAATCGCTCCGCCGAAATATGATTCCGTAAATGGCTGCCTTGGGGTACCCGAGAAGTTGTTTGCCCACGTGTTCGCATTCAGGTTGTCGTTTTCAAGGAAGCCGAAAGCCGAACCGTGAAATTTGTTTGTGCCGCTCTTGATGACCGCGATTATGTCGCCACCGTTCACGTTGCCGTATTCGGCCCCCGCGTTGGAGGTAATCACCGTCAGATTTTCAAGCGCGTCAGGGCTAGGGTTATAACCAATCACGTTGTTGATCGTTTCGTTGATCTCAACGCCGTCCATCAGATAATTGTTGGACTGGTTACGATTACCATTCACGGAAACCTGACCATTCTGATTCGTGTCACGCTCGATGGCATTTACGCCGGTCATACCGGATGGGGTTGCTGTCACAGCGCCAGGAATAAACGAGGTCACAGATGAAAAATTGCGCCCGTTCAGTGGCAGATTTTGAATTGTGTTCGCGGAAAAGGTACTGGAAATGGATGCGTTATCGGTATCCAGAATCGGCTGGAGTTGTCCGCTGACCGTGACTGTCTGAGATTCATTTCCAGGAGCCAGTTTGGCGTCAATCTTCGCAATCTGATTCACTTCGAGGGTGAATTGGGGCGAAGTGTAGTTGGAGAACCCCGCACCTGACACTGTCACCGTGTAATGTCCAATTTGCAGGAAACGGATATTATAATCGCCGGTATTGTTGGAAGTGGTTTTGCTGTCTACCCCGGTGTCAACATTGTGTGCGGTGATGGTCGCATTAGGAATAACTGCGCCGGATGGGTCAGTCACTGTTCCATTAATGGACCCTGTAATCGTTTGTGCTCTACTCAATGTGCTGACGGTAAGCATCACTGCACTGGCTGCAACCCAACAGCGTAACTGCTTGTAAAACATGAAAAAATTGCCTCCGGTATAACAAAAATAAGAATTTATAGATCGTCTTATCGGTTAAGAATGCGTGTGGCGGTTCATGGATGGGCATCATGAGAATGAACATCTCTCGTGGGGATAGTGGAACGGATCATCCCCGAACTCACTTTAGTCGCTTACTAAATCGCTTTTCCGATTAGACGACATAAACCATCCGGCGTTACATCAATCCTGGACTTAGGTAGCAAATAAATTATTAATCAATAAATAAACAAAAGAAAACTAAGCATAAACAAAAGGGCACCCCCTCCGCAAGGGGGTTGGCCGGTGAGTCTACCCTCTTTGAGGGCCCTCATTCACGCTTGTCCGGATTGCGGCAAAGGCGGGCACCAGCCCGCAAAGGAAGCCGGTGAACAACGCCAGTCCCACAACGGGCCAATCAAGACCGAATCTCGCGGGTACGAGGCAACGTTTCGGGCAGCAGGCTCAGACCAACGCGTAGTGCGATGCCCGCTAGCGCAAGGCCAACGATGCCTCCGGCGATGCTCAAAATCATACTTTCAATCAAGGCCTGACGCAGCAGCGCTGCAGTGTTCGCGCCAAGGGCAACGCGCACAGCAATCTCTCTTCGTCTGCGGATGAAGCGCATCAACACAGGGCCAGCTGGTTTGCGCAGGCAATCGGCAGGAGCACGACCACAGCAAAGAAGCGTGTGCGCACCAGCGGACGTGCCTGGCCACCGTGTCTTCATGCGGTCGCTTTACTACCGTGTGAATCCCGAGACTGCTCATATAAGCCGGATTGAAAAAATCGCAGTGGTCGCGCCAATTCCCAACCCAGCATGAGGACGGCAGTCAGCGTGAACACCGGAGATTTGCGCAGGTGGCGCAATGAGCGGGTGTCCTGCAAGGTCCGTGCCAGTCCTGGATAGGAGCGCTCATTACGATGCAATTGCTTCGCCTGCTCAATTCCGCCATAGGCTTTTCTCGCGGCTGTGCGCGCTTCTTCAAAACTCATGCCTCTGCTCAGAAATTCATCTTCCAGCAGCACAAGATGCGCGGCATCTCTTGATCGAGCTCCGCTTCAGTCTCTTCATTGTTGAAGAGACTGAAATTCTCGTAAAGAGGCGTCGCAGGTACTTCATGTCTAGGACTCCTCAAGCAGAAGCCGTTCCACCAGTCCCGCCATCTTTCTCTACCGTGCGGTTTCTTCGCCTAAGGACTTCTGGAGCACGAAGCGATCGCCGGGCGTGAGCAGCAGGGGTTTGCCAAGACGCAGGCGAGCAGGAGGAGCAGCGGAGTTTTCGCCGGGGCGGTAGAGAATGCCGCGGGCCGTAGTTTCGGATGTGAAGGCATGCAGGCGCAGGGGTAGTGCGATGACGAGGTTTAGCGCCACGCGACCGGGTGTGGGGGGCTCGCTTACCTGCGCGCCGCGGACGGGGACGCTACGGCCCTCCGGGCTGCAGATGAACGGCGTCTCCCACGTGCAGGCTTCCGGTCTGGCGCGTGCCGGTGACGACTGTACTAAAGCCGCGCCCGGAGAAGGCACGATCCAGGATAAGGCGGAGATGGCGTCTGCATTGCGAGCGGCACGCTCAACGCGAGCCGCGCGAGAGCCCACTTGAGGTCGGGATTCCCGCGTCGGCGCGGGCGGTGATGGCGACGATGGGTACATTTTCGAGGAAGGTGTGCTCGGTGAAGCGTCGGACCTCATCACGCTCGACTTGGAGCCCCTCAGGGGCGACGGTGGCGTACCCGGGGCGAGCTTGCTGGCGCAGCCGCCTCCTTTTATCTGCTGGGTAAGACTGACGGCGGGGACGGCAACGGTGGGATCGGAAGGAAAGCCTATGCGCATACTAGATGCCAAAGCCGGCCTGATCGACGTAGCAAGGAAGCGCCTAGGATCCAGTGATCCCCCAGTCTTCAAAACCGCGGTTGTCCGTTTCGGGCAACGGTGTGTTCGACTCACACGTGCTTCCGCCAAATCTATTTCGGCGATAAATAGAAGGTTAAACCGTGCCAGGATTCTTACGTCGCTGGACTATTTGCCGCTTCGGACTTCCAATGGCGAAGTGTGGGGTATCTTGACGTACACAGAACGGACGAGCCAGCTCTGCGATAAAAGAAAAATCACGGCAATTGATATGAACAGCAAATCGCCCCTGAAGAGCATCAGCCCCAAAGGGATCAGCGCTCCGACAGCGATGAGCGCGCCAACGCGCCATTGTTGCTCGCGGGTATAGCGTTGCGCATGGGCCGACCTGAGGTTCGCAAACAGCAGCCCTAAAGGAATCACATTGAGCACGAGCAGCACGATAAAGGCGGTGCGGAGGATGGCGATCGCCTGCGTTTGCCCCATCACGGCGGACAGGACAAGCAGCTCGCCACAGCCCATCAGTAGGGCCGAATTGGTGAGATAACCTCCCAGCCAGCGCGCGTCTTTCCAACCTGGTTGCGCGTTCGTGCTGAGCAGGACGCCCTTGTAGGCCGCAGAGCCGAAGCCAGGCAGCAGTCCCACGATCACCGCAATGATGCGAGCCCACTTGAAGTCGAATCCCAGTATGGACAGCACGCTGAGTCCTGCCGCCGCGGTCAGAGGGAGTGAAAAGATCGTCAAACACCACGTCCCGACCGACATGGGAGAGCCGAGCTTGAGAACCCTGAGCATGTGATGGAAGCGCAATGGATCGCCCAGATCCAACACGAGCAAGCCGAGGTCAACGAGCAAAAGCACGAGAGCGACTGGATAAGCTATCTTCGCCACGTGCATGAAGACCGCGGGTGCCGCTAACTCGCTGACCGCGGCGGCCAGGAATAGTCCGGTTGCCATGCCGTTGAGCAAAGCGTCCCAGGCGATGATGCCGTGCCACCCCGGCACCTTCGTCACCGTCATATTTTCGTAGCCGACCTCGATCCCTCTTTCTGCAGAGGGAGGCTTGGCCGAGTCGTGCTGCGGTCTGGAGTTTTCGTGCATTCAGGACTTCAAAAATAACACCACTATGAGCAGTGTGACGATGGCGACCAGGCCGCCCGCGATGGAACGAACATAATCTCCCGCCATGTGCAGCCACGGATTGAATGGAGCATCCGGCAGGCCATAAACGGAAGGGCGATCGACAAGCAGGTAGAACGAATGCATCTCGGAATAGGTCTCAGTGGGGACATCGCCATAACGGTACGCCTGCGGAACACCGCGCTCATGAAGTTGCTCCACACGTTTGCGGGCCTGCTCGCGAAGCTCTTCCACCGGGCCGAAGTGGATGGACTGGGTTGGACATGCCTTGGCACAGGCCGGCTCCAGACCGTCGCGCTGGCGGTCATAGCAGAGCGTGCATTTGTGAGAATGACCACCCATGTCGCTGCGAGTGATGACGCCGAAAGGGCAGGCCGCTATGCAGGACCAGCAACCGTTGCAAATGTCAGCCTGAATATAAATATTCTGGAACTCG
>JAATFH010000278.1 GCA_015655315.1 Terriglobales bacterium | reverse complement strand
GCGGGTAGCTTCGTATCCGTGACAGGTGGACATGGAGACGGCGACCTTCTCTCTCCTGACAAATTGGGCCTCCAGCAACCCAATACCGTCGATACTGTCGATGATGTAAACCGCATCGTGCGCCGGGATATCAAGTATGGGGCAGACTGGATCAAACTCATGGCGACCGGCGGCGTTATGGACCCGATCAGCGACTATCGGGTCCAGGAGTTGAGCGACGAGCAGATGGCGCGTGCAGTTGAGGTCGCACATCGGGCTGGACGTAAAGTGATGGCGCATGCGGAAGGCACCGTCGGCATCAAGGCTGCTGTCCGCGCCGGCGTTGACTCCATCGAGCACGGCACGATGCTCGACGAGGAAGGCGCGCAGATGATGGCGCAGCGCGGGACGTGGCTTGTACCAACACTCTATTGCTTTCAGCACGATCTTGAGACCGGGTTATCCAAAGGGCGCGATCCGCGCAGCATGGCCAAGGGCATCGACATCGTGAAGGAGCAGGGGCCGGCGTTCCAGCGAGCGCTCAAGTATCACCTCAAGATCGCTTATGGAGTGGACGACGCCGATGTCGACGAGTCGGTGTCCAAGGAGTTCGGGGCGCTCGTGCGCGGCGGCATGACTCCGCTCCAGGCTCTGCAGGCGGCTACGATCAACGGCGCGACGTTGCTCTCGCTCGACAAGGATATGGGGACGATTGAGCCGGGAAAATATGCCGATCTGGTTGCCGTATCCGGCGATCCGCTCACAGACATTACCGTGATGGAACATGTCCGCTGGGTAATGAAAGGCGGATCGGTCGTAAAGCCGCTCACCCCATAGCTGCGACAGAAGTATGTGTTCCGTGGTTCATCGCAGAGTATGATGATTTCGCTCACTTCACAGACAGGAGTTTCCTATGACCTTCTCGCGCCGTAAATTCATCGGAACGACAGCAGCAGGCCTGCTCGCCTCTGCCTCTCTGGAGCTTATGTTCCCATTGCGGCTCCGGGCGCAAAGCCCGCTGACTCCGGAGGAAGCGCTGAAAGAGTTAATGGCAGGCAATGAACGGTTCGTGTCCGGACGAATGACCAGCGATGCGGGGGATTTGAAAATCCTCAAGGAGCATACCGTTGATAAGCAGGAGCCTTTCGCCGCCGTTCTCTCCTGCGCCGATTCCCGCGTCCCCGTCGAGCTTATCTTTGATCAGACGATTGGCCATCTTTTTGTCACGAGAGTTGCGGGCAACGTGATCACACCCGAGATCATCGGGAGCCTGGAATATAGTGCGGCGGTGCTTGGAATCAAGGTGATTCTGGTTCTGGGACACTCGAATTGTGGCGCGGTGAAGGCGGCGCTTCAAGGGAAAGGGGTTCCCGGTCAGATCAGTTCCCTCTTTCCGCATATCCAACCGGCGATCGATCAGGCTGGGTCCGATCTTGTGGCGGCTACGAAAGCGAACACCGAAATACAGGCGAAGCTTCTAGCGGAGTCTTCGCCTGTGATTGCACCCATGGTCAAAGATGGGAAGTTAAAGGTGGTTGCCGGTGTATACGAGCTATCGACGGGCCGCGTGACGTTGTCGTAAAGCTCCTCTACAGCTTTTCCGGCGCTGGTCCGTACTGCTTCAGGAGATCCTCGGCATTCTCGGCCTTCTTCGAACGCCATGTTTCTTCGGCCCATTTCTTCACTTCGGGCGAGTCATCGGCTTGCAGTTCCTGGTACACGGCGCTCAGCACGCGGTCGGTTGGCTCTTCGACCCAGGTGTTGCCTTGTCCGTGTACTCGCGAGGCGCCGCGCTCCCAGCCGCGCGGCGTCAGATGCCATTCCGTCCATTCCTTGCGAATTGCCATAGGGATTCATTGTGACGCATTTTGCGTCTTTTGGGCAGCTTCGCGGACAATCAAAGTATGATCCTCGAGACTTTTCCTGTTGGCATGCTGCAGTGCAACTGCACGATTCTGGGTGACGAGACGAGCGGCGAAGCCATGGTGATCGACCCCGGCGATAATATCCCGCAGATTGTGGCACGCCTTGAAAAGCACGGTCTCAAGTTGAAACAGATCGTTGTCACGCATGCTCACATCGACCATGTTGGCGGAGCGCTCAAGCTCAAGCAGCAGACCGGAGCCCCGATCCTGCTGAACCAGAACGATCTGCCGCTGCTCGACATGATGGAGATGCAGGCCGGTTGGCTGGGCGTTCAGACACCGGCAGTTGCTCCGCCGGACGCCAGCGCCGAGGACGATCTCATCGTCGGGCTGGAGAAGTATCCGGCGCAGGTGCTGCATACGCCGGGACATACTCCCGGAAGCATCTGCCTGCACTTCGCTCCGCTGAACCTGCTGGTTGCGGGCGATACGCTCTTTGCCGGATCGATTGGGCGGACCGATCTGCCCGGAGGCAATTCACGTCAGATCCTGCGCTCGATCCATGACCGGCTGCTGCCGTTGCCGGATGAGACGCGGGTGATTCCGGGACACGGTCCTGTCACCACCATTGGCGAGGAGCGAGCTTCCAATCCGTTTTTACAGGGCTAGCTCTCCCTCATATCTTTTTTGATAAATTCTTCCTCATAAAGGTACCTGGCTACATAGTATTTTCCCGCTGGCTGTGCGAGAAAGGTATATTGTTTGCCGTTTTCGAGGCTGAACAGAAAATTCCGGATTGTGGGCCTGTCGGTTATTGTGGCGTCCTTAACCGCCTTTCTCTCAGCAGCTCCCGGAGGCCCTTCAAAGGAGAATCTCCGGGATCGTCAGGCCTACCAATGGATACCGGCTGGCAGCTACCTTACGGGCTGCCTGCAGGAAGACACGGAATGCTATGGCCTCGAACGGCATCGGGAGAAGATCGTCGTTGCCAACGGCTTTTGGATCGGCCGCACCGAGGTGACCCAGGCAGCATACATGCGGGTGATGGATGCTGATCCCTCGTACTACGAAGGCGCGGATCTTCCGGCGGATCGGATCGGCTGGACGGATGCGACCACCTACTGCAGCCGGATCGGCATGCGGCTGCCCACGGAGTCGGAGTGGGAATATGCCGCTTACGGGGGAACTGCCGAATTGCCCGAGGAGCCGCTGGCATCCCTAGCGTGGTACGACTCAAACAGCAACGACAGTACTCATCCCGTAACTACAAAGCTGCCCAACGACTATGGACTGTGGGATATGTTGGGAAATGTCTGGGAATGGGTCCAAGACGCGGGCAAAGAGTCCGGAGAGCACATACTGAAGGGTGGTTCGTTCTATAACACTTCGCGGGATGTGCGAGTCTCAGGCCGGCTCAGTGCGCCACCCGATCTTCGCCACCGCGATATTGGCTTCCGTTGCGCCTCATCTGTATGGCCGAAGTAGAGATCGGCAAGCGGCAGCGACGCGCCCATAAGGACACTGCTTTTTCGATGCTGAATCCGGCCGGTATTGCATAGCCGCAGCCACTCAATCGCGGCCCGCGTTCAACTGGCGAATAAACCATGGCACTCATCGAATTCCGTAATTATGGTTCGTTCAGCATGCAAACGATGGCTTTCATGCCAGTGATAAAGCACATTTCCTGCGTCAACAGGCTCACGATCAACCAGCCGTCGCAGGCAAAGCCGAAGAAGTAGCCGGGGTGGGTTGAGACTCCGGATTCACGGATGAATCGGATCGCGGTTTCTTCGTCGCTGCGGATCGCGGGGATGCGGAGGGTGGCATACCATCCAGCTTCTACTTCGAGGCGTGTGATCATCGTCTGTTCGGCAAGGAGCGCATCGAGGGTTTCGAGATTGGCGACGGTTCGCTGGCTGATTTGCTGCTGGATTGCGTGACTGTGCATGAGCCAGTGCGGCATTGCGTATTGGATCGGCGCGTTCATCGAGAGAAACGTATCGGCGATGACTTCGAGGCTGGTTAGAGATTGTTGCAATGCTTCATCGGGGCCGAAGGCGGCGATCCATGCTGATTTCATCTGCGGGAGACCGGCGATTTTGCTGAGTCCGCTCAGAACGAAGGTCAACGCTGGATGAGGCCCGATGGCGAAGCTGCTGCCGGTTGCTCTCAACGGATAGTCAAGGAAGACTTCGTCGACGATGAGGGCCAGGTTGTGTTCGCTGCACAGCTCTTCGAGTTGCGCTCGCTCGTGAGCTTTGGTGAAGTGGCCGGTTGGATTGTTGGGATGCACCAAGGCGATGGCTCGCGTGCGTGGAGTGATGCGGTTGCGCAGGGCTTTAATATCCAGATGCCAGCCGTAATCGTAGAAAAGACCATAGGGCACCAGCTTCACGTCGTCCAACGCGGCGAGAAAATCGAAGAGCGGATAGCTGGGCTGCGCGATCAGAACCTCGTCGCCTGGATCGCAGAGCAGACGGAAGACATAGCTATAGGCTTCGCTGGTGCTGGTGGTAAGAAAAATCTGCGACGGGTCGACCGCCGCGCCGTGATCGCGATAATAGCCGCATACTGCTTCACGCGCTTGCAGAATGCCCTGGGGATTCGGGTCGTAGAGCAGCGCTTCCCGCGCGGCAAGCGGGGAGAGGATAGCGGCCTCATCATATTTGAAACCGCATTGCGTTGGGTTGGACGCCGTGAGATCGAAGAGCGGCAGTCCTGCTTCCCTGCGTTCCCGCAGCGCGCGCGACAGCTCAGTCTCTGCTGTCTCCCAGTTGGTGCGCGCGGAGAAACGGAATGGAGGAGGCATGGATGTATCTTTTCACATGCGTCTGCGTGCTTCCCAAGTTGACATTCCCGCATAATGGATACAGAGGTATCCTCATGGCGATTCGCGCGGTCATCTTCGATTATGGAATGGTGCTGAGCCATCCGCAGGAACCGTCTGCGCTGAACAACCTGCTCACTATTACCGGACTCGATCGCGAGACATTCGACAGCCATTACTGGAAGCACCGCCACGCCTACGACATGGGCAAACTGAACGGCCAAACGTATTGGCAGCAGTTTGCCGCCGATACCGCCATTGAACTGACGACGACCGAGATCGACCGCCTGATCGAAAACGACGTGCTCATGTGGTGCACGATCAACGAGCCGATGCTTGCCTGGGCCAAGATGCTGGCTGATTCGGGACTGCGCATCGGGATTCTCTCCAACATGGGCGAAGAGACGCTCAGCTACATGCGGCAGGAGTTTTCGTGGCTCGGCGATTTCCATCACCACACGTGGTCGTGCGAGCTGGGCATTGCCAAGCCCGATCCGGCGATCTACACGTACACCTGTGAACAGCTCGATGTCGCTCCCTCAGAGGCTTTGTTTCTGGATGACAAGGCGGAGAATATTCGCGGAGCGGAAGGGGTAGGACTGCTGGGAATTCAGTTCCGGAATATCGAGCAACTGCAACGGGATCTTGAGGCTCGCGGCTTCTCGGAAGAAATACCGCTTCCGCTGACGTGACCTGCTGAAGCATTGTCCCAGGCAAATCACTGATATTGATTTTCCGTTTCTACAAACAACTGCATTGACAGCGCTCTCACACTATTTTACTCTAGGCATGTTTAGAACAAGCCTATGACGAAATCCGGAAAAGCCGAACCGCGCGATCTCTTCCCAGGAGCGCTGGAAATGATGGTGCTCCAGTCGCTGCGCCGCCAGCCTATGCATGGATATGCGCTGGTGCAGCACATCAAGCAGCGATCGAATGAGCTGCTGCAGGTGGAAGAAGG
>JAATFH010000111.1 GCA_015655315.1 Terriglobales bacterium | reverse complement strand
TGGTCTACCCACTGAAGATCTTCCAGCACAACGAGCAAAGGCTGTAATGCACCGACCGACTCCAATGCATCGAGAACCTCACGCAGCACACGTCCACTCGTCGCGGCTCTCACGTCGGAGTCTAAGGCCGCGCGTTCCTCACGACTGATGAGATCTGAAAACTGTACGATGCACGTCGGAGCCTTTGTTTTGAAGACTTGAATCAGCGCCCCTCCGTCAGCCCCGCACAATTCGCCAATGACCTTCAATACCGGGAAGTATGGTTCCTGTACTCCGTAGCCTTCGATGCATTGCCCCCAGGCAGTGTATGGCGATCCCGCGCTCGATGCTCGCAGCAGAAACTCTCTGCATAAGGCCGTCTTTCCCATGCCGGGTTCCCCGGTAACAAAAACCAGCTGCCGTCTTCCGGTAAGTGCCGCACGATAGCATTGATGCAATTTCGCGAACTCAGAATCTCTGCCCACGAGAGGGTTGCTGGACGCATCGAGAGTTTGCTGTGCCGCTAATATCTCACTGCTGTCCACTGTGGCAATGAATCGGTAGCCCTTCCGCGATGCGGTTTCTATAAATCGTGGTTTTCTTGCGTTGTCTCCAAGCGCGGCCCTGATGTCACGGACATGGCTGGACAGCACCTCAGGCTGAACGAATGTATCCGGCCATACCCGCTCCATCAGTTCGTTGTGTGCAACCAAACTGCCGGCGTGTTCTACAAGCATTTGCAGAACGGAAAACGCCTTCGGAGGCAGGTGGATTCGCGTCTCCTTACCTCTGAATTGTCGCAGCAGGCATTGATTGGCCGGATCGAGTGTAAATGGCGAAAATCTATACATTTAACTCACCTCGGTCGCCACCACTCTTGTCCGAAAAGGCATACCGCGGTCCGAGGAATACCGGAGTCGCAGCGAACGCTCTTTCCTGCATCCAGACCGTTCTGGATAGCGCTCTCAGCGCAGATACTAAAGATGAGATCGACAAGGCCTGCAATATCATCGAACGTGTACCCTTATGTTGAACGAAAGAGAGAGTCGTCCAATCATTGGGGAGTGAAGTAACTGGTACGATGTGTGGTCTTGCGCTCATCTATTCCATCTTCTTGAGGTATGCGCCGAATCTCAAGGGGCGATCAGGTGATTGTTGCTAGAGCTAGTGCATTGTTGCTGGAGATGTAGGAGGTCACAGCGATATGGCGAAACGAGATTCTCCATCGCGCGATTTCACAGAGCAAACAAACGGCGGAGATCAGGCCCCGCGTTCGTCGGAACAGACAGACAGTCGGCGTCTGGTCGTCCGTGTCGGCGATCAACACATGCCGCTCTTTGGAGACCGTCCGATATTGGATAGCCTTCGATCACCCTGGCACGGGTTGATCCTGGAGAAGCATCACCACAAGGGATGCGAAATTCCCGTTCATGACCACGACACACTCTGTTTGCACTTGCAAACTGGTGGACAAGTGAATCTGGAATGGTTTTGTTCCGGCAAAACCGGAATACTACCCTCGGTACCGGGAAGCATGATGCTTTTGCCCGCAGGCACTCGAGATTCGGTCATTTGGCATGGATCTACACAAAGAATCGTGGCCGGGATCGAACCCACCCTGCTGAAGCATGCGGCGGAAGAAATGGGAATCAGGGGCCTCTGTGATTTCAAGCTCCGCTGGGCATTTCGAGATGAGCGGCTCGAACTATTGCTCGTTGAGATGAATCAGGAAATGAGATCGGGTTGGGCAATGGGTGCGCTGTACGGCGATCTGATAGGTATGGCGCTTTCAGTAGCATTGATCCGCCGGTATGGCGAACTGTCCAACCAAATACCGCAAATGAAAGGAGGGCTCTCCCGGTCAAATCTCAACCGGGTTCTCGCGTATATAGAAGAAAATCTAAATAGAGAGCTCCGGCTAGAAGAGTTGGCCCAGCTCAACTCGCTAAGCCGTTACCATTTCGCTCGATCTTTTCGCGATTCTCTTGGAGAGACACCTTACCAATACATCCTTCGGAAGCGCATTCAACGTGCAAAAAGTCTTCTTGTCATGCCCCGCACAACAGTTGCGGAGGTTGCAAGGAAGACCGGATTCTCCGATGCGAGTCAATTTACACGGATGTTCAGGAAAGCCACTGGCGTCACCCCTCTCGTATGGCGAAAAGGTGTGTGAAGAGCAGCTTAGCCAAGTCAAGAAGTTGAGTCCGATAACGTTGCGGCGACCACTTTCTTCGTGAGCACATTGCGCGGCCCGCATGGCGATCTCCATTCCTCTTTCTGCATCTTCCTCTTTGATACGATGCACCGTCGAGTATTCATAGATCCGCAGATCTAATGGAAACACGCTATTGTGCTCACACAGTTGCGACCATTAATGTATCGGTTGAATGCTTTGTGGGAGGTGGAACATGACTGGTGCAGGCGAGAGCAGAACATCGGATGGATTCGAGGAATTCGTATATTCTAAGACCCCGGGATATGACGAACTGACTGTGAGGGCAGCGTTTCAGCATGCGGTGCCGCTCAAGACAATCGTCATCTACTGCTACGATCCGCGCGCCGCAGAGATACCTTTCGTGCTGGCTAAGACTTTGCCCGGGGAGGTGTACCCGGGAGAAGTCGTCTATGACAAAGCTGGTAAGAAAGTCGGTGGCACCGCAACCATTTTCCCGGTTGTCGTCGCGGGAGGTCGCGCTATCGACGCTCTTCGTTCCATCACGATTGGGCAACACCTGTTTGGAGTG
>JAATFH010000500.1 GCA_015655315.1 Terriglobales bacterium | reverse complement strand
GATTTTTTGATCGTGGATGCAGTAGAAATAAGTGCCGAGCGGCAGCGTGATGCTGCCATAAAACTATGTGCGCGCAACACCGGCGTGGGCGCCGACGGCGTCGAATACCTGCAGTGGACCGGAGAGCGTTCGGGGAGGATTCGCCTCTTCAACGCGGATGGCTCGATTGCGGAGATTTCAGGCAATGGCACCCGGTGCGTGGCGGCGTGGATGGCGCACGAAAAGAAGCTCGGGCGCGGCGATGTCATCACGATTGAGACGGACGCGGGAGCACGCGAGTGCCGGATCGTGGAAGCGGACGGCAGCCGCCTCCAGATTGCAGCGCGCATGGGTGTGCCGACGATCACGCAGCGCAGCGTGAAGCTGGACGACGGAGTTGTTCCAGGCGTCGCCGTGTCGACAGGCAATCCTCACTTCGTGATTTTTGTCGAAGACCCGGCATTCTCACTGCGCGGGCGAAGCTGGCAGGAGGTTGGTCACGCGATCTGCTTCCATCAGGATTTCCCGGAGCAGACCAATGTCGAATTTGTGCGCGTGATCGGCACAAATGAGATCGAGATTCGTATCTTCGAGCGCGGTGTCGGGCCAACGACTTCCTCGGGCACAGGGACGTGTGCGACGGCGGCAGCTACCATCACGCAAAAAGGCGGAGCCGCGCACCTTTTAGTACGGGCGCCGGGCGGGGAGCAGCGCGTGGAGTGGCAGGGAGGCGAGAACGAGATCCTTCTTACGGGCCCGGCTGAGCTGATTGCCACCGGCGAGGCTTTTGCATGCTGAAGCCTCCTGCCGTTGCGCCGGATGCTCGCGTCGCCGTCATCGCGCCGGCCAGCTCGTCGAAACCAGAGCGTCTCGCTCGCGGCATCGAAGCGCTGCGCGCGCGTGGTTACGATGCAGAGTTCGGTAAGTATGCGCAGGGGCGGCAGGCCCCTTATTTTTCCGGGACAGCGGAGCAGCGTCTTGCCGACCTACACGCCGCATTTGCCGATCCTGAGATTCATGCCGTCTTTTGTACCCGTGGCGGTTACGGATCGAATTATCTCCTGGAGGATATCGATCTTGAACTGATCCGCGACAATCCCAAGCCGCTCTTTGGCTACAGCGACATGACGGCGGTGCAGACATGGTTGCTGGATGAGCTTGGGCTTATCTCCTTTCACGGGCCGATGGTTGCTGCCGATTTTGCGGTCGACGATGGCGTGCATGATGCCAGCCTTGATGCGGCGCTCGATGGCGATGCGGTTACGGCGGGCACTGTTGAAGGTTTGCGGATCTTACGGCCAGGGCGGGCGCAGGGCGTGATCTATGGCGGCTGCCTGAGTATTCTTACCTCATCGCTGGGGACGCGGTTTGCGCCGCAGACGGAAGGAAGGCTGCTGTTTCTCGAAGACGTGGGAACCAAGCCTTATCAGATCGACCGGATGCTGCGGCAGATGGTGCTCGCTGGAAAGTTCGACGGCGTGAGCGGATTTATTTTTGGGGAGATGCTGGAGTGCACGTCGCCGGGAACCGGACCGGAGTTGCTGGAGCAGGTAATTCTGCGCGTACTGGACTGGTTCGATGGGCCGATTGCCATCGGGCTGCGCTAGGGACATGTGTCGCGCGGCAATGTGACGCTGCCGTTTGGGATTGAGGCGGAATTGATTTTGGAAGATGAGCCGGTGTTGCAATATCTGGAGCCGGCTGTGCAGGTTGATTAAGAATGCAGAAGAAACATATTCACTTGATTGGAATTTGCGGGACAGCGATGGCGTCCCTTGCCGGACTTTTGCAGTTGAAGGGGCATCGTGTGACGGGGTCGGATCAGGCGGCGTATCCGCCCATGTCCGATCTGCTGAGAGATTTGCATATTGAAGTCGCGGAGCCCTTTTCGGCGGAGAACCTGAAGCCGCATCCCGATCTCGTTATCGTCGGGAATGCGATGTCGCGCGGTAACGTGGAGCTGGAATATGTGCTCGACCAGCGCATCCCGTTTACTTCGTTAGCGGAGCTGATTCATGCGGAGTTTTTGACTGGACGCGAATCGCTCGTTGTGGCTGGGACTCACGGAAAGACAACGACGACAAGCATGCTGGCGTGGATTTATGAAGTCGCGTCGCGCACAAGGCCGGAGTTCACGCCATCGTTCCTGATTGGCGGCGTTGCGGAGAATTTCAAGACGAGCTTTCATCTACGTGAGAGCAGGCCGTTCATTCTGGAAGGCGATGAGTACGACACTGCCTTTTTCGATAAAGGCCCGAAGTTCATGCACTACTTTCCAGATGCTCTGATCCTCACGCATGTGGAATTCGATCACGCTGATATTTATCGCGACCTGGATCAGGTGAAGACGGCATTCAATCGGCTGGTGAATCTGGTCCCCCAGCGTGGGCGAATCGTCGAAGTTGATGGCGCAGCGAATGTGTCGGAGTGCGTGAGCAAGGAATTTTGTAACGTTGAGCGTTACGGATTTGCGCAGGAATCCGATTGGCGCGTGGCCGACATGCACTTCCGTGACGGGCGCACGAGGTGGAAGGTCTTTCGCCGGGGCGAATTCTGGGCTGAGCTTACGCTCCCGATGGCAGGGGAACACAATGCGTTGAATGCGACGGCTGCTGCGGCGCTGGCAGCAGGACAGGGCATTGAAGCTTCCGCGATTCAGGAAGCGCTGGCTTCTTTTGAAAGTGTGAAGCGCAGGCTTGAAGTACGGGCCGTCGTCGATGGCGTGACCATCATCGATGACTTCGCTCACCATCCGACTGCGATTCGGGAGACGCTGAAAGCACTGCGCGGCGCTTATCCGGATGCGCGTTTGTGGGCGGTGCTGGAGCCACGCTCAAATACGCTGCGGCGGAATATCTTTGAGCGCGAACTGATCGAGAGTCTCTCGTTGGCGGATCGCGTTGTGCTGGCCCAGGTCTTCAAGCAGGAGGGCATTCCGGAAGGCGAGCGGCTGCATCCAGAGACAGTGGTGAAGGGATTGAATCAGATGGGAAAAGAAGCGACGCTTCTCGCGAATGCGGATGCCATTGTTGAGGCCATGGGAGCGGAGCTGCATGCGGGCGATGTCGTTGCGATCCTTTCCAATGGCGGTTTTGACGGAATCTATGAAAAGCTGCCCAAGCGCCTGGAACAGAGGGTGCTGGTGCGTTCATAGATCATGCTTTCCACGCTTGCGATTGCTCTCTATTACCTGCTTATGGGGATTCCGGCAGCATTGATTGGTCTGCCGTGGACGCTGCTGCGCCGCGATATCTCGTTTCTCTACCGCTGGGCGTTGTGGATCGCAAATACAGGATTGAAAATTGGCGGCATTCGCATCGATGTCAGCGGGCGCGATCAGCTCGACCCGAATCAGTGCTACATCTTCATGTCGAATCATGTATCGAACCTCGATCCCCCGGTGCTGCTGCCGCTGCTTCCGGGGCGCACCTCGGTTTTTCTGAAGCGGTCGCTGATGAAAATTCCCGTGCTGGGATATGCGATGCAGTTGGGAGATTTTGTTCCTGTCGATCGCGATGGACGCGTGGAAAGCGCCAAGCAAAGCGTGGAACAGGCGAGAAAAGTGATGGATTCCGGACTCCACATCACCTCGTTTGTCGAGGGGACGCGTTCGCGGGACGGGCGTATGCTGCCATTCAAGAAGGGTCCGTTTTATCTCGCAATGGAAACCGGGAACCCGGTGGTGCCGATCTCGATCTGGGGCACGGAGAGCATGATGAAAAAAGGCAGCATGCGCATCACTCCGGGAACCGCTCATGTTGTGTTTCACGCGCCCCTGTGGCCTCGCGATTATGCAACACGCGAAGACCTGATGACTGCGGTGCGGCAGTCGATAGCTTCGAGTCTGCCGGAGTGGATGCGGGCCGACGACCCTACTGCAACCATTTGAGCGCAGATATTAGGTTGAATATCTAGGGTTTCAGAATCGCGTTGTAGCCATCGGCGGAGAGTTTCGCGCGCATGGCCCTGGCCGCTTCGCGCGTGGGAAAAGGTCCTACCTGCACGTGCAGCAGTTTATCCTGCGATTCATTCCGCACGATGACGTTGTATCCGCGCTGGCGTAAGGCCGCGGATAACGCATTCGCATCTTCGGGGCGACTGACGGCGGCGATCTGCACCATCACGGGAGCAGCGCCGGCTGCCATCGGAACTGGCGCGCTGGCCGGCGTTACGGGCAGCGACGCGGGTTTGATTTCGGCTGGGGCTGGGCTTGTCGATACGGGAGATGGTTTGGGCACAACAGCAGGTGCTGGCGCTGACTGCCTTACCTGAGCGGTGGACGATTGACTCGGTATGGTGACAGGGGCGGAGTCCTCATCATGGCGTTCAATAGCGGGCTTTGTCTCCTGCGTGTCATTGCTGCTGCTGACTGTCTGCAGGCTTTCCATGGCCGAGGGCTTGGGAGCGTGCGAGGCCACTGGCGCTGAATCTTCTTCCGGAGCGATGGCTGCGGGGGTGTTTGCATTCGGCGTTGCCGTGCCGCGTCGTCCCGTGGAGTAGCCGAAGCCGAAGAACACGCCGCAGATAAGCACCAGTCCAAAGAAAATGCCGAGCAGAGTGGTGGCATTCAGCGTAATCTCTGAATCGTTTTCTGTTTCGCGTTCGATCGTGCTCCTCATTGCCGCTCCTCGGTCTTAGGCGCAGGGGTTGTGGAAGCTCCGAGCTTCTGCAGGAGCGAGAGCAGTTCCATGGGTAGCGGGAAGATGACGGTTGTGTTCTTTTCTGTGCCGATGTCGGTGAGCGTCTGCAGATATTTCAGCTGCAGCGTGATGGGCTGTTGCGCCAGCAGATTGGCGGCATCAACGAGCCGCTGCGCGGCGCTGAATTCGCCTTCGGCGTTGATGATCTTCGAGCGCTTTTCGCGTTCGGCCTCGGCCTGTTTGGCCATGGCGCGCAGCATCTGTTCGGGCAGGTCAACCTGCTTCACTTCGACGCTGACCACTTTTACGCCCCACGGTTCGGTGCGCTGGTCAATGATGGCCTGAATGCGCTGGTTGAGCGCGTCGCGGTGCGAGAGCAGGCCGTCCAGCTCTACTTCGCCTAATACGGAGCGCAAGGTCGTCTGCGCGAACTGCGAGGTCTGGTAGACGTAATTAGCTACTTCGATGACTGCTCTTGCCGGATCGAGCACGCGCAGCGTGATGACCGCGTTCACCTTGATGGTGACGTTGTCGCGTGTAATCACGTCCTGCGGCGGAACTTCGAGTACTTCCTGGCGTAGCGAGACGCGAACGATCTGATCGAATGGCCGGAAGACGAGGATGATGCCGGGGCCTTTGGGCTGAGGCAAGGCGCGGCCAAGCCGAAAGATGACGCCGCGCTCATATTCGCGCAGAATCTTAATCGAATTCAGCAGATAAAGAACGATAACGGCAATGACGATCAGACCGGGGATTCCCATATATACGCCTCACTGAGGTGGGATTGTACCGCAACGCGATTGCGGAAAGATGCTCAAACCGGCGTCGATTGGCTCTCAGGAATCCGCTCTACTAACAGAGTAAGATTACGCACGGCGCGCACGCGCACATGTTCTCCGGGCGAGACGGGCGCGGGCGATTCGGCAAACCAGAGTTCACCGTGCACCATGACCTGTCCGCGCGGGTCGAGCGGCTGCTGTGCGACGGCGATAGAGCCGATAAGAGCTTCAGGGCCGGTAAGGACTTTGTTTCGTCGTGCGCGGATAGCGATGCGTACGAGAAAGGTGGTAATCGCTCCGAAGGCGATCCCTGTGCCTACCGCCGTTGCTATGCTGACGCGTAATTCCGGAATGGGACCGGCGACGAGCGTGAGCGTTCCGAAGACAAGGCAGACGATGCCAACGGTGGCGAGAATGCCGTGGCTGGCAAATTTGGCTTCGAGGATCATCAGCGCGAAGGCGGCAGCCAGCAGCATCAGCGAAGTGTAGCGGACCGGGAGAAGGTTCAGCGCGAAGAGCGCAAGCACGACCAGCAGGGTTCCCAGAGCGCCGGGAATGATGGTGCCGGGCGTGTTGAATTCGAGATAGATAAGCAGGCCGCCCACGACGAGGATAAGCACGGCGAGATTCGGGTCCATCAATTTGTCGAGGATGTTCTCGCGCAGTGTCGTGTCCACGGGAGTGATGTGCGCGTTCCGTGTGTGCAGTGTTGTTGTTGAGCCGTCGAAGCGCGTTACGGTACGGCCATCGATGGCATCGAGGAGCGCGGTGTTGCTGGGTGCGATGATGTCGATGAGTTTCAGCTGCTCGGCTTCGCGTTCGGTGTAGGACTTTGAATTAAGGACGGCATCCTGCGCCGCGTCGGTGTTGCGATTGCGGCGCGATACATACGAGCGGAGAAATGCCGTCGTGTCATTCTCCAGTTTCTGCTTCATAACCGGGTCGAGGGTTGTGCCCGCGACGACGGGGTGTGCCGCGCCTGCATTCGTGCCCGGCGCCATGGCGGCGATGTCCGCAGCCTCAAGAATGAAGAATCCCGCTGAGCCGGCGCGGCTGCCGGAGGGCGCCACATAGACGATGACCGGAGATGGCGAAGCGAGGATATCGTGTACGAGGTTACGGGTGGAGTCGAGCAACCCGCCGGGCGTGTCCATTTCAATGAGCACAGCATCGGCATGGATATCAGCTGCGCGCGCGAGACCGCGGCTGATGTATTGTTCGCTGATCGGTTGAATCGTGTCGTGCAGGCGCAGCAGAATCACCTGTCCTGTCTGCGGTGTTGAAGCGTGGGACGCGTGGCTGAGAAGCAACACCGCAGCGCAGACGAGAAAGAGAATTATGCTGCGCCGACTGATGTTCATGGAACCTGCTGTCCGCGTTGTTCGAGCGCCTGCTTCATGCCGTGAGCATTCGCGTTGGCAGGCTCGAGCTTGAGCGCCTGGCTCACCTCGCCAGCTGCCGCACTGAGCTGGTTCGCTTGCAGATCCATACGTGCCAGGACCAGATGTGCTGTCACGTTGGGCTGCAACTGAAGCGACTTATTTGCTTCCTGCCGCGCAGCATCGAGATCGCCGCTGCGTTCGCGTACCTGCGCGAGACCCGCATGAGCGGCGGCGGAGGACGAGTCACCCGCGAGCGCTGCCTGAAATTCGCGTTCCGCTTCGAGACTGAGACCGCGGTTGAAGAACTGCATGCCTTCTTTGGTAAGCGCCGTAGCGCGCTCGGCAGGCGGAAGTGCACTCAGCCGCATCGTCTGCACTTCTTCCATCTCAAAGGCGGCCTGATGGAAGCTGGCTTCGTTATAGGTGCGCTTGATGCGTTCGAGCGGGCCATTGCTCGATGTGTTGTTCTGCGTGCCGCTTTGCGTTGTGTTGAGAGATGCGTTGACCTTTGCCGCTCCCGGGTTCTGCTGCTCGTTGTGAAGCGTTGTGGCCAAGCTTGCCGCTTCGCTGTCCTGCGGGCGGAGTTTGACGGCCTGATCGATTTCGCGGATGGCTCCGGCGATATCGCCACGACGGCGGAGCGCCACCGCGAGGTTGAAATGGTAATCGACGTCATTGGGGTCGGCTGCGATTGCCTGCTGGAAGAGTGCCGTGCCGTCTTTGCCTCGGCGTGCTGCGGCAACACCCTGATTGTTTACGACCTCCGGCAGTGGCAGTCTCGTCGAGTCAAAAGCGAAAGCATCTTCGGCGTCCATATATTTGCCGGTATAAAAGAAGGCAAGCCCACGATAAAAATCTGCTTCGAGGGCATTCGGATCGTCTTTTGTAAGATGGCCCAGCGTCGATGCCGCCAGCTCAAAATTCTGATTCGCGAAATAGGCTTTGCCCAGCGCAAGCCATGCTGGATAAAAATGCGGGCTGAGCCGGACAGCTTCGCGAAGGTGACGGATGCGCTCGTCGATGGAACCTTCGGTCAATCCGCGCACATAGTTCTCGAAAGCGTCGAGGCGCAGATCGGAATCGGTGGCGATGAATGTCTGTTCCGCAACTGCGTACGTGGGATCGAGTTGCCGGGTTACCTGCCATGCGAGGCTGTTCAGCGTTTCGAGCAGATGGGTCAGATCGGCCTGGTTATTCAACTGCGCGCCAAGTTTAAGGGCAGTTACGTCAAGAACCTGAGCTGTGGTGTTAAGCATCGTTCCAGTCGTGGTGTAGGAGCCGAAGACGACGTAATCGGCATCGAGCGTCTGCGCCAGACGGATGGCGCTTGCACGAGACGGGTGAAAGTTCAGCGGCAATCCAAGATGATCGAGGGCGTAGACCCGGTCCGTGCGGCTGATGGGCAGAAAACCGGCGGAGGCAAGCCTCCGATTGAAGATTTCAGGGAACGCCTGGCCGATCCAGTCGAGACTTGTCTGTCCGGTGTGGTTTTCAAAGGGCAGTACAAGCAGCAGGCGTCCATGCGCAAGGGCCTGGGTGGACGCAGTTACCGGAGTCTCAGTCTGGGGACGAGATGCTGTGGAAGCCGGTTGCTGTGCGAAGGCCAACGGCATAGCTGCAAGCAGCAGACCGCAAACGATGGGACGGAATGGAATCAGAGACCGCACTTCAAGGCTGATTATAGTGAAGCGGCAGGGTGTCGTGCTCTATTTCGATGGCTACCTGCGGGCGGTCGAAGTGAAGCAAGGCCGCCCACTGTCCCTGGCGTTCGGCGCGCCACACGACCTTACCTCCCAGCAGCCGCGCGATCATTGCAGGTGGGAGATCGCGGTGGAAGTCAAAAAATCGGGTATCCAGAGCCTCGTTGCGACTGCCCAGGCTGAACGGCAGGCGAGGCGGGTCGTATTTTGTGGAGAAGAGGAGGCCGACCGTGAAGGGATCGTTCAGTTGCGCCGCTTTTTCAATTTGCGGCAACGAGAAGTTGTCGATCGATGCGATCTGCATCGGTTTCGCGACGTAACCCAGCTCGGGCTTGCTCAGCTCATCGGTCGCCGGCCACGCGCTCAATACGATTGCGTCCGGGTAGTGTGCTTCAATCTGCTGTATCGCCGCCTCATGCAGCAGAATGACGTCGCGGTAAGCAAGATTGTCCTCCGGAGCGAAACGGTATGGAGGATTGATGAAAAGTCCGGCAACAAAAGCAATCGCGCTCAATGCGATGAGATACGGCCATTGATACAGCCGCCGGTGAAAAGTGTTGACGCAGACCAGCAGGACCAGAGGGTAGAGCGGCAGGAGATAGCGGGTGAGCAGCGCTCCGCCCAGAACAGAAAAGAAAATCAGGTTGGCGAGAATGACGATGTAGAACTGCAACTGGTTGCTGATCGAAATACGCTCTCGTCCTTCAACCGCAGGCAGCATCATGCAGGCCAGCATCGAAAGCACTGGCACAAACAGATTCATATGCGCGGTGATATGCAGCACGCGGTGGGCAAAGGCCAGCAGCACTCGCAGGGGCGTGAGCGTGGCGGTGGCGTTGTAGCGTAGATATTCCGGGTTGCCGAAGACGAAGCCGGTACGGTGCCAATGATAGAGATACCAGCAGGCCAGAGGCACGAGAGGAAGCAGCAAGATGCCTGCTTTCGTCAGAGAAGACCGTGAAGAAACTCCATTGGCAAAAGGCTTCCATTTTTTCGGCGCGAAGTTCAGCCATGTTTGCCATGCTGCCAATGCGAGCGGAGTAACGATGGCTGTTTCTTTTGAGAGTGCCGCAAGTGAAAAGCACACAACCGCGGTCCATAGGTGCTCGTCCAGAAAAAAAACGAGCGCCCACAGAGTTGTTGCCGCAACAAACATGTCTGCATGCGCAAGCGAGCTTTGTGCAAACCAAACCGGATAGAGCGCAGTGAGAGCCACTGTTGCGATGGCGACTTTCGATTTTTGCGTTGTAACGATTGCCAGCTGATAAAGAGCAAGCAGTGCCGCCGAGGAAACGGCGCACATGGCAATGCGCGTGATCCACGGCGCGAACGTGAAAATCTCCCACCACAAGGCAAGGTAAAGCGACGGCAGCGGCGGATGCGCATTTGACAGCGTCGAGAAGGGAATCAGCGAGCCGGTGCGAAAGAAGTCATAGGCTGCCGGGATGTAATATCCCGCTTCATCCCAGTAGTACGGCAGACGGAGCAGCGGTAGATGAAGAAGCACAATCGCCGCGAAGATCGCGGGGAAAACCAGCCATAGCGAAGGCCGCTGTGGCAGTCGTGTCCGGGAAGCTGCGCGTTCGGGAGGCAAGCTTTAGTGGACCGGACCCTGCGGAACCGGTAGAGGATGATGTGGTTCGAGCGCAATGGCTCCGAAGGCCTGCTCATATTGAGAGATGTTCTGTCCAAGGACATTCCAGAGAGCTTTCGCCTGCTGCGGGCTGAGATAGATGCCCTGCGAATTCTGGATCGTGACCGAATCCGGCGTTTCCTGGTGCACGAGCCCGAAGGCAAGAAAAAAATCCCACACGCTTACGCGCACCTGCACGCTGTTTGAGTAATTTTCACGGTAATCCGGGGATTGGGTCAGGTTGATCTTGGGCTGAGGCGTGGAATTCATGATGCTTTCAGAGTATCGCGTTTCGTTCAGGGGAGGGATGAGAGATGGTGCGAAAGGGGGGGACTTGAACCCCCACGAGTTTCCCCGCCAGATCCTAAGTCTGGTGAGCAAATTTCTATCTGCTCAAAATTCAAGCACTTGAGAAAGTCAAAAAACACAAGTGGCAGTTTCGGTGGCACCTGTGTTTTCAGAAATCAACAAAACTCGTTATACCAATTTCCGAGAGGAGAACCCCCTTTACAGCCCCGCCAGTTTACAGCCTAACGTCGCCGAGCGGATATTACCTCGTCATGCCCCTTGGAAGCTGCCGCTGGGGTCTGGGCATACTTGAACATGACAAAAAGATAGGCACTTCTGCAGTGAAAATGTCGCATCAATACCATCCGGACAGGCCGCAGAGAGTGCCGCAGCAAAATTGCTGGACCGATGATCGACTGCATCGTGGAAGCCGAGCTCATCTCGAAGATAAGCGCATTTTGCGATCCCGCCCCGCGATACCCACCGCTCGGGCTCCTGCAAGCTTCGCAAGCTTGCCGACAAGGGATCCTACCGGTCCGCTTGCGGCAGCAACCACCACGGTCTCTCACTTCGTAGGTTTACCGATTAGCGTCATGCCTGCGTAAGCGGTAAAACCGGGCATCCGTAGCACACCCAGCCTCGTCGTCACGGGCGCGAACTGAGAATCGACCTTTTGGGATTTCTCTCCAGATACGACGAAGTGGTCTGCCGGGCAATTATCACATCTCCCTCATGGAAATTAGGGTGTTTGGAAGTTACAACGGTACTCAGACAGTCGCCCGGCATCACCTCTCCGATCTTGACAGGCTCGGCATAGGACTTCTTATCATCCATACGGCGCGCATATAGGGATATAAAGAAAGGTAGTCCGTCTGAACAAGCCGTTGACCATTCTCTATTTCTGGAAGGGTAAACTCCTCACTCCGAAAATCGCTCGGCGCTACGTGACCGATGGGGCTGCCCGCCAATAAGATCCTTCTTCCAGCTATCGCCTGTTACTCCTCTACACCAATCAACGATTGAAAATGTGCGCCGTGAATGGACGCCCTTCCTCGGCAGCAGTCGCAGCCTCTTGTATCGCGATCTGAACTTCGCGGTCATCGACAATTGGCACCGACACATCATAGAGGATCGATCTGGCGGCGCTGACTCCACCGGCGGCCCATGCGCGCAACAGAATCTTCGTTGTGGCATATGCCGCCGGCGGACCTACTTGCCAGCCTCTCCACCAGCTCCTTCACTGTCGCGTCGAGTTGCGCATCGGCGACGACTCTGTTTACAAGGTTGAGGCGAGACATTTCCTCTGCCTTATGGGCCTCGGAAAAGTAGACGAACTCAAACGCGCGCGCTGGACCTATCCGCTGTGCAAGCTGAACGACCCCACCCTGCAATGTCACGATGCCGAGCATAGCTTCAGGGCACCCGAACACTGCAGACTCACCTGCGATGACGAGATCGCAGGCTAAAATGAGCTCCAGCCCTCCCCCCATACATCGCCCCTGCACGGCAGCAATCGTCGGTATCGATAAGCTTTCCAGTTGATCGATAGCCTCCACAAGTATTGCGATCTTTGGACGAAGTTTGTTGGACGGCACACCGGGCCATTCCCGGACATCACCCCCAAGGCTGAAGTCTCTACCTTCGGCACGTAGCAGAAGCACCCTGGCTGAACTGTCTGCGACCTGACGCATCGCTGTCAGTAGTTCCTGCCGCATCATGAAATTGATGCGATTGCCCTCTGGATGGTCAAGTGATATGACTGCGACCGGACCATCCAAACGCAAGTGGATGAATGCCATAAATCCCCCTTGTTACAACTGAAGAGGCAAGCCAACATGGACACATGACAGAAAGGGGCCGCTCCGCCCCTTCGTTTCTCTGCGGGTTTCTCACTTCTTTTCCAACGAACTGCGGATACTTTCGGCGTATCCCTTGACGGTAAACCCATCGGGGAGATGGTCGATGAGGCCAAGATCGTTGATTGAGTTGTACTTTCTGAGTGGGAAGATCGATTGATACGCGGCAGAGTTGTACCAATCGGTCGCCGATTTACGATCAGGAAATTCCATGAGCACGACTGCTCCAGGCCATGCGCCTTCCAACACATCTACAGGTCCCATGGCAAGAAACTTTCCGCCATATGGCTCAACAGTAGCTTCGACCCTATCAAGGTAGTCGAGCGCCCGGGTGTTTGGGACATCACCCGGAATTCGAAGGTGATTTACTAAGTATGTTTTCATTCGATTCTGTTCCTTTCAAGGGCTGCCTACGATCTTTGCAATACTGTCGCCAAAAAAGGCGTTGCTTGATCGTCCGCGTTTTTGGGGTGCCTGTCTATTATCGAAATCTATGAGTCCGATACCCTTACGTCAGCCTGGCCAGCACCCCGTTTCGCCAGCATGACCAGGATCAGAAAAGATCTCTTGTACGCGCAGCGGCCTCGGGTTTTTTGTCCTCATCCTTTCGTATGCCGGGCTTTTCGTAATGGCATGGCTACTTCCGGGCTTATCCGATGGCTTACGGGGACTACTTCTATTATTTACGCACTGACACTGGCCACTTCCGCCACGCCAATCTTCGGTCTTGCCATCCTCGCTCTTCTTCCCAGGTCGATGACGACCTTCACTTTCTGGCGCGTAGAAATCGGCCAGAATCAATTAAGGCCTATGGAGAATATCGAAGCAAAAGAATCAAGCTTGCCGCTACAGATCGCCGCGAATCCTCCTCTTGTGTTTCTGCATGGGACTTCTGACTTTTCAGAGGATTGGTCGGCGGTCATCGACCATCTCAGCGAAACCCGCCTTGTGATTCGCCATGACTATATGAACTCGAAAGGTGAGGACGGCTCCGGTCACCCGAAAACGATCGCTGAGGCAGCTTCGCGTGTCCTTCGGGATTCAGGCGAGAAGGTTCAGGGCCCGTTCGATCTCGTGGGTTATTCCCTGGGGGCAAGCGTAGCGGCGTTTATTGCAGCAGAGTATCCCGAGATGGTTCGTTCGCTGGTGCTGGTTTCGGGCTTCGCTTACGGTGGCGACGTTCGAATGAAGTTGCAGTTTAGTTTGTGGCTCGATCTGGCTCGCACGAACCGAACAGCATAACCAGGTTGCTGCTCCTGAATGGAGTAAGCAGAGATTTTCTTTCAACCTTCGACGAAGGCACAATCACCGCCACTGTAGATGGATTCGTTACGTCCACTGATTGGGAAAATGTGTATCGTTCGATTCAACTGGATCTTAACTTAGACATCCGAGAACATGCTCGGAAGATAGCAGTACCAACCCTATCGATCACAGCCAGGCATGATCATGTCGTCCCGGGATTTTACTCCGACCAGCTCGCCGATATGGCACAGAACGCACAACGGGCCGAAATCAACTCGGGCCATCTTTCTTTCCTGGAACAGCCGGGACAATTGGCGGTTACCATCACGAATTTCTTCGATTCTCTTCGATCTGGCGCGACTGGTTCGACGATTCCACCCGGAACAACATGACCCGAGTTCAAAACAATAGCATCCGCCCGCAAGATTGCCAATTACTTCTCTACATACAGATATTCCAAGAACATCGAGGACGATTTCCTCTCAAGAAGAAATAGCATCCCCAAGTAGCTCGAGGGCAACGCAGATTCGGTTCATTCAAAGTATGACATTCCCTTCCGCGGCAGCTGCGCACCGGCCACTCGGACCAGAAAGGAGACGAGAACCGTCAACCCGCCTTCACGTATTGCATGGTCCATCTTGCTTCATCACCGGGTTCGTACTCATTGCCAATCCACGGAGTGCCGCAGATGTGCAGGTAAGCGTAAGGGGTTCCCGCAAACATGATCCAGGCACCTGCGTCTCTTACCGTTGTAGGTAAACCACAATGTTTTGCATCGAATGGCCAAAGCAGCATCCAATGCGGGCCGATCGGGATGGCCGGACTGGTCTTGTCGAACACGGTATCGTTGCTATGCTGAGTCGCACCACAGAGCATGTAGCAGAGGCCGGGAACAGCGTTCGTCGGCGCGGGTTTCCCGGAGACGGCATCCATCATCCACTGCATTCCCGCCTTGTCGGCACACATGGGAGGATCGCCCACTACATTCTCGTTTCCCGGCATGCAGATCCATTCGTTGGTGCCTTTTCGCAGCACCCTCATAGCTCCCCCGGAACCCAACTCCGCGACTGTTGCGTCGCGTGTGAGTATTGAAGGCCCTGATCGTATGGCACGGGAGATCTTTATCGCGGTCTCCGGATCGTCCTTCCAGTCTGGTCCTGCGGCCTGCGGCAGCGCAATAGCGGCACCGCTGAAACTCCCGGATGCTCCACCACTCCGGGTTGTGTCGCTTCCACGAAGAATTCCGGTTGCCGCTCCGAAGAGAGTCCGATATTCCTGCTCCGTACCTTTGATGTCTGCCATAACTCCTCCTGGTATCTCGATGTGCCTACTTCACCCGCAACTGCTGCTTTGCTCGCTTCGTTTGTGCAGACTCCCTGGTCCCGTGCTCAATCATCGCTTACAGAAGGGCACGTGAAACTGGCGCCAGCAGAAGACAGAATCCTCCTGGCGCCAGTCAAAAATGTTTCCATTGCGCCTGTAACTTACCTGGCTGCGACATGAAGACGTAACCACGAACGAACCCCATCCGTGAAAGGCCGGTTCAGGAGGACACCCTATAACCCCAGATCACTAAGACTGGGATGATCATCGGGACGCCGACCGAGTGGCCAGAAATATTTGCGCTCCGATTCCTTAATCGGAAGATCATTGATGCAGGCATAACGGTGAGCGTTGAGGCCGTCGCTGTCGAACTCCCAGTTTTCATTCCCGTAGGAGCGATACCAATACCCTGAATCGTCATGCCACTCGTAGGCAAAACGTACGGCAATGCGATTTTCTCCAAAAGCCCATAGCTCTTTAATCAGACGATAATCCAGTTCGCGACGCCACTTTCGTGTCAAGAATTCCACAATCGCGGTTCGCCCCTGGACGAACTCGGCCCGGTTGCGCCAGTAGCTATCGACCGAATAACCGAGAGACGCTTTCTCCGGATCTCGCGAGTTCCATCCGTCCTCGGCCTTGCGGACTTTCAACACTGCTGTTTCAAGCGTGAAAGGTGGCACCAGTTTTAATGTTTGTTGGGTGGTCATTTCCTCACTCCTTCTCAACAGAATCGGCGAGATTTGGTTATTTTGGAATTATGTAAAGTTATAGTTCGCGCATTTTGAGAGGCCCGAGTTGATGGAGACACTTCGAGAGCGCTAATCGGGGATTACTAAGCCGCTAAAACCGCCGCCTGATGAGTCCAGTTACAGAGCAGTGCTTTTCCGTCGATGGGACACCGAGATTCTTAAGTCCGTTTCGGCCAATGGTGATCTGGCGTATCTCCGAGCAGCATATTCGATAGAATGCGCGTACCTGCTGTAACCGGTCAATCCTGCGGCGTCTCTGCGTGCGGTCGATACAGCACTCCAGACCGCAAATGACGAGGAACGGAGTGGAAGCACGCCCAGACCGTCAAGTTGCCTTTGCTTCTCTTTCCGTTGCTCGTTCGGAATGATGAGTCGAACACAAGTTTCTCTGCCCGGAGCCGTGGTCATGCTATATTGAGCCCCAATACAAGCTGCGAGTGCTTGCATTGCGGATAGATCATAGTGACCATCTTTGCCTCTCTCAGCGACTTCGGTCGCTAGTCCCTTATCATTATCGAAAGCGATGACGATGAGGTTTTCGTCCGTATAAGGTAATCTGAATTTCGATTTGCTTTGCCTCGGAGTGGAGAAATGCCTTACTGATCGCCTCGTAACCGATCAGGTACACCTCATCCCGGACGATTGGATGCAGGTCCTTGGAATCGCTGCATAACCAATTCCCACATCAGCCCCGCCCACCTTATCGCGACAGAACCCTTTTTATCTCCCAGATTGTTGGCAACCGGGAAGTCACGCCAACGACAATCACCGCCTCCGACGCGGAATAAGAATGTCGCGATGGCCGAACAAACACGCATCCACCGAGAAGGCTCCGGGGCCCAGCAGCACCAGGGCAGCTGAAGTTACCGCCTGATGCAGCGCTGCAAAGAAATCGCTGTGGTTATCCCGCGTCATCAGTGAGGAAAATCCCAACACCAGATACATGAGTGTAGCCAATCCTCCGCTAATCGGTGTAAAAAGCCCAATCAGCAGAGCGATTCCGGTCAGCATCGACAGTGCGCCGGCAGCCCAGAGAATGGGCGCAGTTGCAGAGCTGAATATTCGCACGGCAAGAACGATCATACTGAGTCCTGCTGTCACCCTCAACAGGGTCAAGCCAAGCCCCGGCAATCCATCGGGAAATCCAGAGAAAAGTTTCTGCAGCCGGCCCTCCGTAGAGTGTGAACACTCTGCGAACACACTACGCGGAATCAGATCGCCAGGAATCCCTCAAATGGGTCGTTTTTCATCTTTTGTCTAAAGGTGGATGATGCCGCGTCGAACTCCAATTGCCACCGCCTCCGTGCGGTCACTCGCTCCGAGCTTTTCCAAAATGTGCTTGATGTGCCCCTTCACGGTTTCTTCCGAGATGAATAACAACACCGCAATCTCGCTATTTCGCTTGCCCAGGGCGATCGTCTGGAGCACTTCAACCTCGCGCTTACTCAGGGCGTCCTGGCCCACGTGCTCTGCCAGATGCATCGCGACCTCAGGCGGTATATGTTTCCTCCCGCTGTGTACTTTGCGGATAACATCGAGCAATTGCCTGCGGGGCAGGCTCTTAAGCAGATAACCCTGGGCCCCCGCATTCAGCGCGCGCTGCATTTCGGCATCTCCCTCAAATGTCGTCAGCATAATTACACGCGCCTCTCGAAATTCCGTTCGGATCGCAAGCATTGCGTCGATGCCGCTGATGTCCGGTAGCCGAAGATCCATGAGCGTCACGTCCGGTTGGTGCTCTCTGAATGCCTTAATGGCCTCGTGTCCACCGGCAGCTTCGGCCACGAGCAGCATATCGTGCTCATTGCGTATAGCGGCTCCAATCCCGTCGCGCATCAGGGGATGATCGTCAACACACAGGACTCGGATTTGTGACTGGTCGTTCATTTGGTACCTCGTTCATATACGTTGTGTCGCGTCCGATAGAATGCTTCTCTGTTGAGCCAGGAGAGCCACTTCGGAAAACGGCCACGTATTCCATCCTCAAATGCGATCGCGGCTGGAACCGTCAGTTCCAGCTCTGTACCTGCACCCGACCGGCTTCTGAGCCTAAGTACCGCGCCGATCTTTTCGGCACGCTCCCTCATTCCCGGCAACCCCCAGTGACCTTCACGCCCGAACTGCAACACCTGGGGATCGATGCCGCGGCCGTCGTCGCGTACCAGCACCCTGAGGTGTGAGCCTGCATATTCGATTTCCACCTCAATGCTCTCCGCGCTTGCATGCGCAAACGCATTCAGCACCGCTTCGCGTCCGATTCGGTACACTTCGTCCCGAATCTGCGGACGGAGAGGTCGCGCCGCACTCTGGGCAATCACCCGGAAGCCGATCCTCTCATCCGCCGATATCTCCTGCTGAATGCGCAACAGTGCTGTCGCGAGATCTCCGCTGGCGACATCATGCGTGCGCAGGCCGCGCAGTGCAACTCGGCCCTCTTCAACAACCTGCCTCATCAGCTGCAGAACGTGATTGACCAGAGGCTTGGCCGGCGAGTCATCGTGAATTCGATCCTCCGCGAGATCCAGTTGCATAGAAGCACTCAGAACGCCCTGCAGCAGCGTATCGTGCAGATCCCGCGCAATTTTCTCCCGCTCCTCCACGCGTTCGCCCATCCGCACCTGGGCCATCCGCAGAATCTGGCGCACCCGCAGTACATAGAGGGCGGAAATGAGGAGTATGAAAGCGCCGACCGCAAGCAGGAGAAACCATGTGGTTTGGTAGAAATAAGGCCGCTGCGTAACCTTGTAGACAATGCCGTTGCGATCCCACACACCACTGCTCGCGCTGGCGCGGACATGCAAATTGTGCGCGCCAGCTGGCAGGCCGGAATACACGGCAGTTCGTGAGGTATCCGCGTCTATCCAGAACGCATCCACTCCGTCCATGCGGTATTGAATCCGGACCTTCTCGGGCGAAGCGAGATCGACGGCTTCCAGGTGAAGCTCCAGGTGGTGCGTCCCAGGGGGCAGAACTAATTCGTCGCCGGCGTGTGCTGTATCTTTCCCTAGAGTAATTCCGCCCACAAACACCTTTGGCGGCAGGGTTTCACGCGGTGTTTTCGCCAGCTCGATCATAGCGAGCCCCTTCACCGTGGCAACCCACAGCTTTCCATCTGCGGTGAGCACAATATTCGGAATGCCGACGCTGCTCTGCACCGAAGCCAATCCGTCAGAGCGGTTGAAGACCTGATAGTCGAGACGCTCCTCATGATTCCCGGCAGCGTGGCTCAAGTCTGCCGACCGAACACGGATGATTCCGTTCCTTGCGCTGAACCAGAGATCATGGTTGGGCGACTCAATCATATCCAGAACTTTCAGATCATCACTCACGTTCACAATTCGATCCTGGGTAATCAAACCAACCCCATTCGGGGATCCCAGGGTGAAGAGGTTTCCACTGGAATCTTCAGCAAATCGAGTCCAGAAGTGCCCGCCTCTCGATCCGCTTGACGGGAATGGCACAAACCGATCCCCCGCCAGACGGTCGAGTCCACCCTGCGTCGCGGCCCACACAATCCCGGCGCGATCCTGATGGATACTCAATATCTGGTTGTCCGAAAGTCCGTCACGAGTGGTGAAGCTTCGAATACGCCCGTTCTGCATGTGGCTCAGGCCGTCGGGTGTGGCGATCCAAAGTGAGCCATCGTGTGCCACGAGGATTTGAAGCACAATGTCTGCCGCCAGCCCTTCCTTCATCGTGTATTGGGCAAAGTGGCCATCATGCATTTTGTATATGCCGCCGCCATAGGTTCCGATCCAGAGGTCGTGATTGAAGTCCTCGGTCAAAGCCCAGACACAGGTATTGAGCAGACCATCCTTTTCCTGATAGCTTCTGAAGTGCGATCCATCGTACTCAGAAAAACCGCAGTTGCTCCCCACCCAAAGCTTTCCATCGTGTGTCGCCAAGAGGGTCATGACATTGTCCTCAGACAATCCATTGGCTTTGGTGAAGATCCGCACAACGCGGCGCCTCAGGTGGACGAGACCGTAGCCGTTTGTTCCGAGCCACAGTTCGCCATCGCGGCCCACGTAAGACGACCGCGCAATCAGGCCGGGTGCAGGCGTGTCAAGTTGATCTCCACTCAGCCGGTAGAAACCAAGGCGACTCGTAATCCAGATTTGTCCTTCGCGATCCTGAGAAATTCGGTATATCTGAGTTTTTGCAACATTGGACGGCTGCAGCGGAGGCAGAGGCTCTTTGGCACGACGGAAGAGGCCGTAGGCTGTGCCATACCACATGGTTCCATCTCGGCCCTGGAATGCCTCATAGATTTCTCTGTCGCGCACGCCAAGGCTGGCCGCTAATCCAGGATGCTGCAAGACCTGATGGCCGTCCCATTCCAGAAAATGTTCGTCCCCGATCAGCAGCAGATTGCCATTCAGAGCTTCTGCCAGCCGGTTGGTAGTGCCAATCGCGAACGCCCGGACAAACCGGCCCTCTTCGAAACGGTATAGGCCATGACTCGTTCCAGCCCATATATCCCCTGCGCGCGTTTGGGCAAGGACGGTGACCCCACTGCTCAGTTCGGAACCCGGAGGATAAAAGACTACTGACGTGGGAGTGAACCTATCCAGCGCCATTTTCGGGATTCGCACGATACCAACGTCGGTTCCGGCCCAGAGATCTCCATTGGAGGATTCCAGTAGAGCGTGCACTGCACCCTGCGGTTTTGTCCCGCCACTGCTCAGATCGACTGTCCTGAACTCCCTGCCGTCGAAGGTCGCGAGCCCTAACTCCGTTCCCACCCACAGCAAGCCGTTGGTTGTTTGAACTAACGCGTTCACCACGTTGTCCGGGAGTCCATCTTCGACGGTGAAGTCTGTCCGAACGTACTGGTCAGCCAACGGAGCCGGCCCGTTCCTTTGCGCGGAAATCGCAGGCATCAGAATTCCCGCAATACACAACGCAACTATTGGGCGCAGATGCCACCCCACTGCGAGACGTGCGAAGCCGTGAACAAGGGTCACCAAGAAACTTCGCGGATTGAGCGCGACCTTCACAGGCATGGGGAAGAATAGCTCGTGCACAAGCTACTCGGCCATCGCCCATACCTTTTACGACTCGCAAGCTGCATCCAGGAGCGATGAGAGCAGCAGATAGTGAGTCATTTTATATGGTCATGTATGCCATTTACAGGTTTAAAAACTATAGGGTGCCGCCTGTAGGTTTCTACAGGACGATCCAGCCCTCGGTGTAGAGGCGGGCAGATATATTGAGATTGGATTAAAGAACAGATGCGTGGTTACTCCCAGGCCAGCCAACGCTTTCTTGCATCGTGACTTCACTCCGGAAGGGGTTGGCATGCTGGATCCCTAGTTTCACTCCCATCCTCACCAGATCCGCCAGTGACTCGGCCTCCATCTTCTTCATAATCTGGTTACGATGCGTTTGAATCGTTATCTCTGCGATGCCAAGCGCATAGGCAGACTGCTTGATCAGCCAGCCCCCAAGCACCAGG
>JAATFH010000159.1 GCA_015655315.1 Terriglobales bacterium | reverse complement strand
CATCCTGAACGAGCGCTGCACCGGCTGTCCGTTTCCGGTGAATCGCGGATATCAGAACGAGAGAAAAATCGTGATGCCGGTAGCTGCAACGCGCGGCATGCGAATCGCCTTGGCGATGAAGAAGATGAGTCCGGCGAAGATCGCCAGATGCATTCCGGAAACCACCAGCAGATGAAACGATCCCGTACGTTCGAAGCCGGTGCGGACTCCGCGGGAGAGATAGCTGCGGTCGCCGGTTAGCATGGCGGTCAGCATAGTGGCATCTTCACGGTTCAGGCGAAGGAAGACTGGCAGCTTCGCTGTCGATTGCTGCCGGTCCGCAAATGCAAGCAGGCGAGAGCTTGCGTTCTGTTGCATCGTGCGTAGCCAGCAGGAGAGCGATGCGTGAGAGCCTTGCGAAACAATGCTGAACGCTGCAATTTTGCCGCTGCCGAAAGCGCCGATGCCTTCGTTGAGCATGTAGGCACGCTCGTCCCACACGCCGGGATCGAGATATCGCTCCGGTCGTCGCATGGTCACCACCGCGCGAACCACATCGGCACAGGCAATGCGGGGAAACGCAACATCCAAAGGCGCGTACAGCGTAAGAGAAAGCCCACCTGCAAGCGCTCGCTTCGCACCGTCGTCCGTGATAGATATCAGTTTCAACTGTATCTGCTGACTTTGTTCTTCGCGTGTCTTCTCGGAGAAGGGAAGTACGGATTCAATGTGGCGCACCGGGCCCAGGCGGATCACCGTTCCTTCAATGGTGCGTTGGGTTCCGTCTGCGAGTTGCATGAGCTGTGTCTGCGGATCAGGCCGTGGAGCAGTCTCCGCGCAAAAAGCTCCGAGGAGGAGAAAGACAGCGCCGAGTGGTACTAGCGAGATGTTCTGCACCTTATAAGCAGCGAAAAGGCAAGCAACACTGCAAAGCAGAAACCCAAAGAACAGCAGCGCGGGCGACAACCATAGGAAGCGAGCCGCAAAAATGCCGAAGGAAAAACAGACTGCCGCAAAGAGCAGCGGAACAAAATGGAATTGCAACGGTTCCGTGATGAGAGAGCGCTGCGCGGCTTGTGTCGCTGCCTGAGGCATGAGAGCTAATCACCTCGGCAGTGCACTGCGCAGACGTTATCCGAGCGACAGCACCGTGACGCTTTCAAGATGAAAGGTCTGCGGAAACAGGTCCACCATGTGCATATTTCTGAGGTGATAGCCGGATTCTACCAACGCGTGCAGGTCGCGCGAGAGTGTTGCCGGGTCGCAGGAGACATAAACGATGCTCTGCGGCCTTACTTTGGTAAGTGCGGAGACGACACTCGTGCCTAATCCAGTGCGCGGCGGATCGACAACAATCAGCTCAGGCGCTGGTCCTCGTTGTTGCCGGAGAAACTCCAGCGTACCGCTGCGCACGGTCTTGTGCGTGCTGCCCTGGAGATTCTGCCGCAGATCGTTCGACGATGCAGGAGCGGCCTCAACCGCAATCACTTTTTCAAACTTCCGGCTCAAAGCCTGCGCGAACAATCCCACGCCTGCGTATAAATCCCAGACTGCATTTCCGGAAAACTCTGCAGCGACCAACTCGACCAGACGATCTATCAGAAATCGGTTTACCTGAAAGAATGCGCCTGCGCTGACGCGATAGGAAACATCGGCAACACGATAAGTGAGCGCCTGCGCTTCCCACTCTACTATTTTTCTTTCGGGAGCTTTGCTGTCATGGGCCGAGAAAACACTTGCACCAGTAAGTGTAGGAATCTCCCGTCGCAGCGCTTCGCAAAATTCCCTGAGATTGGAAGAAAGATTGTCGATCCGCCGCTTCGCCCAGAGAGACACAAGCAGTTCGCTTGCCCTCTCATTCGTGAAAAACTCAATCTCGTCGAACTCGCGAATAAATTTGCCGCCGATGCGTGTCACGGCTTCCAGGGCGTGTTGCAGCAGCGGAGCGGCAATCGGGCACCGGCTCACAGGAAGGTTCGCATGTGAAGCGCGCCTTTTGTAACAAAGAGCAAACGGTTCCCGCTGCACATGCAGGCGCACGCGATTGCGATACCCGAGTGGCTCTGCATAAACCGGAACGATCTCAGGAAGCGCTGCAAGTTTCGCCCGCTCCAGCGTCTCCCGCAAAATGCTCAACTTCAACGCGATCTGCTGTGCATAGATCGCGTGTTGATACTGGCATCCACCGCACTGGCCAAAATATTCACACGGCGGAATTGCCCGCTCCTTCGACGGCTCAAGCACCGCATCCAACTCAGCATTGGCAAAGCTGCGCCTGTCTTCCGTGATATGCGCTTCGACGATTTCACCCGGCAGTGTGAAGGGAATAAAGATCGCTTTGCCATCGACACGCGCCAGCCCCGCGCCGCCATAGATGCATTTCTCGATCTGCACCTTCATGACTGGCTCATATAGAAGAGGCTCATGCGCGGCAGCCCATATTTTTCCAGCAGCCGCTTATGCAGAAACTGCTGCTCGATCTGCCGAATCTGCACCGCTTGCATACGCCTTTTGTACGGAGCCAGTTCGCGCGCAGCCTGCTCACGGACAACCGTCAGGTCCGTTTCCGGCGCGGTTGTCAGCAGTGTTGCAAAGAGCTTTTCTTCGAGCACGGTGAGCGTTCGCTCCAGTTCTTCGAGGTTGGGCGGCTCGATGCGAATCCCCGTGGCCAATCCCAGCAGCCGCTGGCTCATCTCAAGTGCGGTCTCCTGCGCCAGACCGCTCAGCATGGCTGCTTGCAGTTCACCCGCGCAAGACTCCAGATGCGCTGCGATGCGCTCCGACTCGAAGCCAGGTGCAGATTCTCCGCCGACACCTACAGGGGCTGTACCGATTGCGGCTTCTTTCATCTCCTCGACAGCCGACATGATCTCCTGCGCGCAGTAAGCAAGGCCATTCACGCGGCGAACACGCGCGCGCGATTTGCGCGCTTCATACTTGTCGAATGCGGCGTCGATGCCGCGCAATACCGCTGCGAGCGGCACGCCGGCCTCGCGCCATGTTTCAATCAGCGCCCAGTCCAGCGTCGAGAGCAGGAGCAGCGATCCGCGCCGCCGCTGAAAGTGCTCTTCAATCTCCGTGAAGTAATTGAAATAGTTTTCCAAAGTACGACGATATCAGGAGCGCGAAGACTGCGCTTCAACGGCATGGGCCGTGGTTTTCGTGGTGCGGCTCCGCTCGTAGATGATGCACAGGCCATCGAGTGTGAGCATGTCATTCACTTCCGTGATGTATTTCGATTCGCCAGCGATGATATGAGCGAGACCGCCGGTGGCCACGCACTTCGTATCCGCGCCAAGCTTCGCGATCATGCGTTCGAGAATGCTGTCAACGAGGCCGATATGCCCATAAAAGAGCCCGATCTGTAGATTGTCGACGGTGTTCGTGCCGATAATCTTCGCAGGTTTTTTTATTTCAACCCGTGGCAGCCGCGCCGCCCGGGCAAACAGCGCTTCCGCTGAAATATTCAGCCCGGGTGCGATCGCGCCGCCCAGAAACTCGCCCTTGGACGAGATCACGTCGAAGTTCGTAGCGGTCCCAAAGTCCACTACGATGCACGGGCCGCCATATTTTTGAAACGCGCCGACGCAGTTAGCCACGCGGTCCGCGCCCACTTCGCTGGGATTGTCCGTGAGAATCGGAAGCCCGGTCTTGACGCCGGGTTCGATAAACAATGGCTTGTGATGAAAGTAGCGCTCGCAGAATTGCCGCAGAATCCAGTCGATGGGCGGCACTACGGATGCGACCACAATGCCGGTCACGGTGCTGCTTTCGACGCCTTTGCTCTGCAAGAGGCTCTGCACCAGAATGCCGTACTCGTCGGCGGTTTGTGTATGCCGCGTGCTGATGCGCCAGGTCGCGCGAAGGTCGCCCACGCTCCCATCTGGGTGGAGGGGATAGAGCGCGATGACCGTGTTTGTGTTGTTGACGTTCAGTACGAGGAGCATTTATTTTCCACGGCCATTGTTGATTTCGCGCACGCCACCCGAGAAGACCGTGCGCAATCCTTGCGGTGTGCGTACCTGCAGAAAACCCCGCGCATCCAGTCCTTCTGTTACCCCGTCGAAGCTTTCCGACTCTTCTACGCGCACCCGCTTGCCGCGCACCCAGCTTGATGCCCGCTCCAGCCGGTCAAGAACCGACTGCCTGGCGACATTCGCATCGGCGGACGGAGAGAGCGCCAGCACTTCGCGATGAAGTGATTGTAGCAGGGCGATCAGCAACTGCTGGCGCGGCCAATCGCGCCCCGTTTCAATATGCAACGACGTGGCGATGCCGCTCAGTTCCGGCGGGAACTGCCGCGGATGCACATTGATTCCAATGCCGACGACAAGATGCCGAATGCGCGTGACTTCTGCATTGAGTTCCGTGAGGATGCCGCAGAATTTGCGTGGGCCAAAGAGCAAGTCGTTGGGCCAGCGTAAATCGCAGGCGAGCGAAGTCACCTGCATCACGGCATCGCGCACAGCCAGACCGGCAGCGAGAGAAAGCCACAGCACGTCTGCGGGCGGAATGCGAGGTCGCAGCAGGACGCTTACATAGAGTCCCGATCCGGGTGGCGATGACCAGTGATGCGCGCCGCGCCCCCGGCCAGCCGTCTGTTCGTCAGCAAAATAGACCATGCCTTCCGGGGCGCCGGCATCGGCCTCCTGCATGGCGTGGGTATTCGTGGAATGAATCGACGGAAAAAAGCGCAGCCTGCCCGAGAACGGAGTTTCGTTCAGTGCTTGATCGAGCGCTGGTATATCGAAAGGATCGTCAGGCGTATCCGGCATTGTCGGGATTCTCTGCTGCGCTCGGAAGGGCGAAATCAGACTAATAAATCTCCGCCGTGATCTTCATGCTCAGGTCCACGGCGACGGCGGAATGTGTCAGGGCTCCGACCGAGATGTAGTCCACACCAGCGAGTGCATATTTGCGAATATTTTCGAGCAGGATGCCGCCCGATGCTTCGATGGGAATGGTCAGCCCGCGACCGCGCACGATGCCAACGGCTTTCTTCACCTCGGCGGGAGTCATGTTGTCCACCAGCAATGATTCAGCGCCGCTGTCGAGCGCTGTTTCCAATTCCTCGAAAGTACGTACTTCAATGTCGATGGTCTGTCCTGGCTTGCGTGGTTCATGCGCGCGCTGCAGAACCTTTTCGAAGCCGCCACCCAGTGAGATGTGGTTGTTCT
>JAATFH010000247.1 GCA_015655315.1 Terriglobales bacterium | reverse complement strand
CTCCGACAAACCAACGCTGCACCGCGAAGATGGCAGTACCGACGCCGATACCGGAGAGAAAACGAGTAGCAGCGCCTCAACAGCTGATCCGGACAGGCCTACGCTCCACAGGAAAGACTCGGGCAGCGACAGTTCAAGCAGCGGGTCGAATAGCGGCTCAGGCAATAGTTCAAGCACCACACAGACGAGCAGCGGAAGCGGGTCGAGCACACCACCGGCTGCTGATCCGGATAAGCCTACGCTGCACCGGCGCGATGCAAGCGACAGCAGCGGCTCCGGATCGGGTTCGAGCAGCGACTCGGCCAGCACGCAAAGCGCGCCTGCGGACGACTCGGATCGGCCTACGCTGCACCGGCCAGATTCGAGCGACAACGCGCAGAGTACTCCCAGCATCGATCCAGACCGGCCTACTCTTCATAAGCGTCGAGACAGCGCCAGTTCGAATGCGGGCGGTCCGGTGAGTTTCCCTGTTGATCCCGACCGACCGAAGCTGCGCTATGGGAAGCCGGCGGTACAGGAGGGGACCGTCCTGCCTTCGAAGCTTGAAGGGCTGCCGATGGACATGAACCAGATGACCGCCATCTCTGACGTGAAGACGAGAGAACTCCATCCCTACACCTATAGCTGGAGCGATCCGGCGGATGCAGCCAAGATGAAGGCGGCGATGGAGGATCTGGCGCAGAAGGCCATAGCTGCGGGTTTCGCGACAACAACTCCGGCAAATGTAACGAAGACAGCCACAAAAACAACATCGCCCCGGCGCAAAGCAGCGCCACCGCCTCCACCGCCTGCGCTGGAAGATGAGAAATTCAATGTTTTCGAGCTTTCCTACAATGGCGGCGCGACGCTGGTTTTGACAGCGAAAACTACCGGCGAAGACGGCGTGGCGAAATACATTACGCTGGTTGCCCAACCCGATTTTTATGGCGCTCCGCGGATATTCTTCAAGCAGTTGACCAGCGACAAGGCGCTGGACATTGTTCCACGCATGCGTCTTGTCGACGCGGCCGATACGGATGGAGATGGACGGGCGGAATTGATCTTCGAGCTGCGCGGTAAGACGGGCAGATCGTTCGGTATCTATCGCCTCACAAGCGGGCGCGTGCTGGAGGCATACAACACAGGCCCGCTGCCATAAGCGGGCCTGTGTCAGTGGACTTACATCTTGGGTAGCTGTGCCGTATCCCAGCCGCCGCCGAGTGCTTTAATCAACAGCACGTTCGCAGCGAACTGACGTGTCGTGATGTCGGCCTGCGTGCGCTGGTTGGTCAGCAGCGCGGTTTGTGCGGTGAGCACCACCAGATACGTGTCCAGTCCTTGCTTGTAGCGGTTGGTGCTGATCTGCAATGAGCGCTCGGCCGCAGCCACGGCTGCCGCTTGCGTCGCAGACTCCTGATCGAGGATGCGCAGTGCCGCGAGGTTGTCTTCTACCTCCTGAAATGCGTTCAAGACACTCTGGCGATAGTTCGCGACAGTAACTTCATAATTGTCACGGGCCTGTTCCGTCACCGCGTGACGTCGGCCTGCGTCAAAGAGCAACTCTGAAGCCGACGCTCCCAACGACCACAATGCGCTGGGGCCTTGAATCCAGGTGCCGGGATTCCTGCTTTCGAAACCACCGGTACCACCGAGCGTGACGTTCGGATAATAAGCCGAGATGGCGACGCCGATCTGCGCGTTCGCGGCGTCGGCGCGGCGCTCCATGCCGGCGATATCGGGGCGGCGCTCCAGAAGCTCCGACGGCAATCCTGCTGGAACCTGCGGCAGGGGCATATTGAGCGGCGTCTGCGCGAGGCTGAAGGTCGATGCGGGCTCTCCAATCAGCGTTGCGATCGCATGCTCGAACTGTGAGCGTGCCACGCCTACGTCGATATCCTGGGCGCGTGTGCTTTCCAGTTGCGTTTGCGCGAGGGCTACATCGGATTCCGTGGCAACACCGCCTTTGAAACGGGTTTCGGTGAGGTCAAGATAGTCCTGAAACGAGACCACAGTGTTATCGAGCAGCTGCTTCTGCAGATCGAGACCGCGCAGCTCGAAATAATCCTGCGCCAACTCTGAACGGACGCTCAACTCGACATTGGCCAGATCAGCCGCGCTGGCTTGGGCGGTTGCACGCGAGGCCTCGACGGTGCGGCGCACCTGTCCCCACAGATCCGGCTCCCAGCTGGCTTGACCGCTGATCACAAAATCGTTGTACTGTGACAGCGATCCGGGAACGGAAACCGGGCGGTTTTGCGACAGGTGTTGCCGCGAAATGGATGGCCCGGCGCTCAGGGTTGGATAGTAAGCGGCACGGGCAACCTGCACCGCAGCACGCGCGGAGAAATACTGCTCGGTAGCAGCCTTGAGCGTCTGGTTAGAGATAGCGACTTTTTCTTCCAGCGCATTCAACTGCGAATCGTGATAGATTTCCCACCACTTGCCGCGCAATACCTGGTCGCTTGGCTGGGCCTGTTTCCATGTTCCATTCGGAATGCCGGGTGGCGGCGCTGTTTCCTTGAATGCGGGCGGGGCAGGTGCCGCAGGCCGTTTGTAATTCGGACCAACGGTACAGCCAGCAATCAGGGCACAGAAAACTGCGGAGCCGACGATCTGTATGCGCAGAGCGGACATGCTTACTCTCCTCCGCTTTGCGGCTTACCGTGTTGATTTTGCGTCTCGGGCTGCACCACGTGGACGATTTCGCCGTCGACCACAGAATCCGGTGGATTCTGAATTACCTGGTCGTCAGCCTGCAATCCCTGCGTCACTTCTACCACCCTGCCATCATCGCGCCCGATCACGATAGGCACGAGCTTCGCTTTGCCATCGACGACCATCGCGACTTGCAGGCCCTGCGCACGGAAGATCAGCGCCGGGACGGGAATAATAAGGGATGGTTGCGCATTATTAAGCTTGAAATGGACTTGAGCAAACGCCCCCGGAACAAGCTCGCCCTTGCGGTTGTCTACATCGACTTCCACCAGCAGCGTGCGCGACGTTGGATCGATGGCTTTTGCGGTACGCACAATCTTGCCCTGAAACCTGCGCCCCGGATACTCGACAAAGGTAAGGTCCGTCTCTATTCCCGGCTTGCAGGCGAGAGAGTACACCTGCGGCACATTCACATAAACGCGAAGCGTCTGCTCCGCGGCCATGTGGAACATTTCTTTCGCCGCACCGGAATCGATCAGCTGGCCCACGTCGATGCCGCGGGAAGTGACGATGCCGTCGAACGGGGCATAGACTTTTTCGAACGAGACCAGCTGTTCGAGCCGCTGCATGTTGGCGATGGCGGATTTGACCTGCGTGCTCGTAGCCGACGCCTGGGTCGTAAAGTTTTCCGTATCCTGCTGCGACACGGCATTCGACCTCAACAGATCCTGATAACGCGACGAAGTAGTTTGCGCATACTTGGCATTCGCTTCCGCAGTAAGCAGGTCAGCCTTTGCCTGCGCCAGCTGCTGATCGACTTCAGGACTTTCGATCTCCGCCAGCAACTGCCCCGCCTTCACATGTGCGCCAATATCGAAGTACCACTTCTTCAGATAGCCATTGGTGCGGGCGTAGATGGGCGAATCTACATACGCGAAGAGGTTGCCGGGCAGGATGATCTCATCCGACGCTTTGCCCTGTTGCGGTTTCGCTACCAGCACGTCGGGCGCGGCGAGAGCGTTTGTTTCGTCCTGCAACTTCGTCCGAGCGCGCAGACGGGGAACGATGCCTGTAACAGCGAGAATTGCGGCAACAACCAAGACCACAATGAAGAAGGTGACTGCACCGCCGCGGGAAATCGGCGAAGCGCTCTCATTGCGAGCATTATGTGATTCAGGTGTTTGACTCATGGTTCTTAGTTCTCCCCTAGTGCTGGCAGGGCGTTTTCAGCATGATCTTTTTGTTTCCGCCGGTGCAGGATGCTAAAGAAAGTCGGCACAAAGAACAGCGTTGAAACCGTGGCAAGTAGCAAGCCACCGATTACGGCGCGTCCCAGCGGAGCGTTCTGCTCGCCGCCATCGCCCAGTCCCAACGCCATCGGCACCATGCCGATGATCATAGCCAACGCGGTCATCAAAACAGGACGGAAGCGGGTGAAGCCTGCGCTCAGAGCTGCTGCCGGTGCATCGCCGACATTTTCCTCCAGCTGTTCGCGCGCGAAGCTGATCACAAGAATGGAGTTCGATGTGGCCACGCCTATGCACATGATCGCGCCGGTCAGCGCCGGAACGCTGATGCGGGTATGAGTGATAAACAGAAACCATACGATGCCGCTGAGTGCCGCCGGTAGCGCGGAGATCACGATAAACGGATCGAGCCACGACTGGAAGTTCACGACGATTAACAGGTACACCAGCAGAATGGAGAAGATCAGCCCGCTGATAAGACCGACGAACGAAGTTCGCATCGTCTGCACCTGACCGCGCACGATGACCTGCGAACCGCGCGGCAGCTTGCCTTTCATGTCGGCGATGATCTTTTCGATCTGCTTGTCGACGCTGGCAAGGTCGCTGTTCGAGACGTTTCCGTAGATATCGATCACCGGCGCAATGTTGTAGTGGGAGACGGTGCCCATCTCCGACCCCGGTTTAAACGAGGCTACATTGCCCAGGATCTGAACCGGTGTACCGCCCATGGCAGGCAAGTTGGTTGTGGGTGCCGCAAGGGAGCCCGGACCATTGCTTGCAGCCTGCGCGGGAGTCGTGCCGAGTGCGCTTCCTGCAGTGATGGGGATATTTTCCAGGGCCTGCATGGTGTCGATGTCATATTGCGGCGATTGCACCGCAATGCTGTAGCTCACGCCGGTCGCCGGATTCAGCCAGAAATTAGGCGAAGTCTGGAAACTGCCGCTGGTAGCCACCAGAAGACTTTGCGCTACATCTTTTTGCTGCAGCCCAATTTGTTGCGCCTTGGTGCGATCCACATCGATGAAGAAGTTCGGATTATCGAACGGCTGCTGAATACGCAGGTCAGCAGTGCCGGCAACATACTTCACGCGGTTCAGAAGCTGGTTAGCAAAATCGCGATTGCCCTGAAGGTTCGGCCCGACGACCTGAATATCGATGGGTGCGGGGAGGCCGAAGTTCAGAATCTGCGTAACCATGTCCACAGGCAACTCGTAGAAGGTCGTTCCCGGAAATCTGTGTGCCAGCACGGCCCGCAATTTTTGTACGTACGCTTCAGTGGGATGATGATCCTCGGCTAGAGAAACCTGTATGTCCGCATCGCCAGGGCCAACGGGTGCGGAGTTGCTGTAGGTCATATTGATGCCGCTATAGGGAAGGCCAATGTTATCGATGATGGTGACCAGCTCTTTCTTCGGAATCACCTCGCGGATCGTGTCGTCTACTTCATCGCACAGGCGCGCCGTTTCTTCAATGCGCGTTCCGGTGCGGGCGCGAAGATGCAGCTTGAACTGGCCCGCATCGACGGACGGGAAAAAATCCTGCCCGAGAAACGGATACAGGAAAACGGCCGAGCCGATAGAGAACACCACGAACAAAATCAGAAAAACCGCCGAATGGGTGATGCACATCTGCAACAGTCCGCGATATCCGTTACGGAATTTTTCGAAATAGTGCTCGAAACCGAGTTGGAAGCGCACCAGAGGATTGCGGCTTTGGTGCTTCTTCTCCACTTCATCGTCGTCATGCTCCTGCAACAGATATTTCGCCATGGTTGGAACCACTGTTCGCGAAAGCAGATACGACGCGAGCATGGCGAATACGACGGCCTCCGCCAGCGGCACGAAGAGGTACTTCGCTACGCCGGTGAGGAAGAACATCGGCACGAAAACGATACAGATGGAGAGCGTCGAAACCAGCGCCGGCACCGCAATTTGCGCGGCTCCATCCAGAATGGCCTGTTCCACTGCCTTGCCCAGCTCGATATTGCGATTAATGTTTTCGATCTCGACCGTGGCGTCGTCAACCAGGATGCCGACCGCAAGCGCCAGCCCGCCGAGCGTCATGATGTTGATGGTCTCGCCCAGCGCGCTTAACACCAGCAGGGACGAGAGAATGGACAGCGGAATCGAAACCGCGATGATCAGCGTACTGCGCCAGCTGCCCAGAAAGACGAGGATCATGATGCCCGTCAGGCAGGCCGCGATAATCGCCTCCCGCACAACGCCATCGATCGATGCCCGCACGAAGACCGACTGATCCGCCAGTGCGGTCATCTTCAAAGCCGGCGGCAGCTGCGACTTAATGCCCGGCAGCTTCGAGCGGATACCCTCCACAATGTCGAGCGTCGAGGCATCGCCCGTTTTGAGGATACTCAGGAGCGATGCGCGCTGGCCATCGACACGCACGATATTCGTCTGCGGAGGAAAGCCGTCACGGACATGGCCAATGTCGCGAATGTAGACCAGCGCTCCATTCACTGCGCGAATGGGCAGATCGTTCAGTTCATCCACCTTGGCGGGAGCACTGTTGGTTTCGATCTGGTATTCGAACTGGGAAACCTTCGCCGTTCCTGATGGAAGGATCAGATTCTGCGCCGAAATCGTATTCACAACGTCGGATGGAGACAGTCCTTTTGACTGGAGAGCCCGTACATTGAGATCCACCTGAACCTGGCGCTGCTTGCCGCCGTAGGGGTACGGAATGCCGGCGCCGTTCACGGTTACCAATTGCGTGCGGATGAAGTTCAACCCATAGTCGTTCAACTGCTGCTCAGACAAACCTTCCCCGGAAAGGCCGAGCTGAAGGATTGGAACGCTCGATGCGCTGTATGAAATTACGAGAGGAGGATTGGTTCCCTCCGGCAACTGGCGCAGCTGCGTCTGCGCGATGGCGGTGACCTGAGCCACGGCCATTGCAATATTGACTTTGGGCTGGAAGAAGATTTTGATGACGCCGATGCCATTGAGTGACTGCGACTCAATATGCTCGATATCATTGACCGTTGTGGTCAGAGTTCTTTCGCTCTGAAACACGATGCGCTGCGACATTTGCTCCGGCGACAGGCCTGTGAATTGCCAGACCATCGCGACCACGGGGATATCGATATTCGGAAAGATATCCGTGGGTGTGCGCATGATCGAGACTGGACCCAGGATCAGCAAAAGAAGAGCAAATACGGCAAATGTATACGGCCTTCGCAGTGCGAGGCGGACTATCCACATAGTTCGTCAATCTCTCCTGCGGCCTGCAAGCACCTGCATCGGGCCTGCGCATGGCCGGAAAGGGGTGGGCTTCTTCGTGCGGACCAGTCTTTACCGTGTATCTGCCTGCTGCTTTTCTCGCCGGCAACGGCACAGCCTCAACAAAGCTGGCGTCGTGCCTTCAGTCGATACAGCAGGGAATACGGTATAGCCGCAATAAACAATGAGCGATCCGGATCTTGCAATGGGGGTTTATCGAACAAAACACCCTATTGACTGATAATTACTATTTTTAGCGGGTCTGCGCCGAGGCCAGACATGCAACCAGCTCCATTTTACGGTAGACGGCGTGGCGGGCGAAAAAGCCGAATCCCGCAACTGCAGAGAAACCCCATGAAAGTGGATGTCATCCAAACGACCTTCGATTCAGAATTGTGGTCAGACCATTGGCCGTTTCCATAGAACAATCCTCTCTACAGAGGTAAATTCGGGTTCCGTCCCGCTTCCCTGCAACAAGCGGGCACATACTAAATAGAGGTACGGCTCCCCAATAGGTCGCACAGTTTGTTCCGAACGCACCAATCGGATTTACCGATATTATGGAGGGATGGAACTGCGGCATCTCCGTTACTTCTGTGCGGTCGTGGACTGGCGTGGCTTTAATCGCGCCGCGCAGGCACTCCACGTTTCGCAGTCCTCCATCAGCGAGCAGATCCACAATCTGGAAGAAGAAATCGGCGTAAGGCTATTCAATCGCACGCAATCTCGCGTGACGCTCACTCCTGCGGGCGAGATATTTCTTGAGGAATCGAGAAAAGTGGTCGCAGGGGCGGACCGGGCCGTGGACCTTGCACAGCGCACGATGCGCGGCGAAATCGGCTCGCTGTCGATCGGTTTTCTTATCTGGGGCACCGGAGCGTTTTTCCCCGGCATCATTCGTGAATTTCGCCGTCTTCATTCCGGCGTGCGGCTGTCCTTATTGGAACTGCCATCGCTTGCTCAGTCGGAAGCGCTCCTGAATGGATCGATGGACATTGGTTTTCTGCGGCCTCTCGAGTCGCCCTATGATCGCCAGCTGCAATCCGAGGTGCTCTACACCGATCCGCTGGTCGTCGTGCTGCCCGTAGATCATCCCCTGGCAAGGAAAAAACCTCTACCGCTTCATTTGCTGGCCGACGAAAATTTTGTCGTATGCGAGAGAGCTGTCTCACCCTCGCTCTTCGATAAGATTGCAGTCCTTTGCGCGCAGGCTGGATTTTCACCGCGGATTACGCAAACGTCGAACCTTTTATCGGTTGTTCTCACAATGGTCCAGGCGGGGGAAGGAGTAACGCTGATTCCTTCCAGTCTTCGACACATTCGTTTCACCGACCTCGCCTTTTGTCCGCCAACCAACTCAGGAGGCGTGGAGTTGGTGATGGCGTGGTCGCCCGACCGGATCGGTGCCGTGCAGAAGGCGTTCCTGGATTTCATGCGCAGCAAGAGAAAATTCATCAGAAGTTCACTCAAAATTGAGTAGCAGGCTTTCCGCGACGGAAAGGGCGCCAGTCATAGAAGTATTGATTAGGGCGTGCCGAGGCAAGAACGCAGTGCTTGCATGAGACGTGTGTTTTCCGGTCGGGAACGTACGGCGACACGAAAAAATCGCTCGTCGAGACCCGTGAAATTACCGCAGGCCCGGAGCACTACGCCGTGCTCAAGAATCATTCTGCGCCAGAGGTCCCCTGGATCATCGATAGAAAACAACAGGAAGTTTGCGCGGCCGGGAAAGACGTGCAAACCAAGTTCAGCCAGTTGCGCGCTTAACCACGAACGTTCGTGATCCATCTCATCCCGCCTGCGTGAACTGTCTTCGCTTATCAAAAGCTGTGCAAGCAGCGCGGCAATACTATCGACAGACCAGAGCGGAAGAGCGGCATTGACGCTCTTTATGCCGTCCGGATCGGCTACAAGGTAGGCGACGCGCGCACCGGGAATGGCGAAATATTTTGTCAAGGATCGCAATACAAAAAGGTTCCTCGATCTTTCGGCTAGTCGTGCCAGACTCGCCTGTGGCGCATAGTCGATGAATGCTTCATCGAGAATGACAACTTTCCCCGCATCTTCAGCGCGCTTCGCAATTTCTTTCAAGACATCTTCCGCTAACAGGACGCCGGAAGGGCTATGTGGATTTGCCAAAAGAAGAGAGTCCGTTCCTTCTGTTTCGAATGCGCGGGAGATATCTTCGATGCTCAGACGAAAGTCGTTCGATGGCTTCAGCAGCACTGGAATCGCCGTGCATCCGGCCATGCGCAGGGTGCGTTCGTAGTCGCTGAAAGCGGGAAGAAAGACGAGGCAGCGCTTCAGGCCTAATGCCGATGCTGAAGCTTGCAGCAGAGGCATGACGCCATTGGAGACGGCAACGCCGTCCAGGTGGACGCCCGCATACTTGCCGATGGCGTCGCGCAGATCGGCATAGGTGGCCTCCGGATACGTAGACAACAGCTCTGGGCGCGTGCGCAAATGCTGTCCGAGCTTCTCCATCACACCGGCGGAAGGAGCGGAGGGATGAATGCTGGCGCTGAAATCCAGAAGGCTCTCTTCCGATACGCCGAACTGCTGCGCCAGCGCACGCAGTTGGCCGCCATGCGTGGGAATGGCAAATTCATTCATGCGAGGTTGTAGCTGGTTCGTGTACGTATGGCTGGTCAAACTGGTCCAGATAGAGCGTTGCCGCCAACTCTTCACGGCACTCCCAGCCAAAACGCTCCAGATCCGGTCGCTCTGCGAAACTGTTGACGTGACCGATGCAGAGGTAGGCAACGATCTCGACCTCGTCCGGCACGCGCAGCAGGCGGTGCAACTCGGCTGGGTCCACGATACTCACCCAGCCTACGCCGATGCCCTCGGCGCGCGCGGCGAGCCAGAGATTCTGGATCGCGCAAACGACAGAATAAGCGACAGTCTCCGGAATGGTCTGGCGGCCCAGTCCATGACCTCGGGGGCTTCGGTGATCGCACACTACGCAGAGATGCTGCGGAGCTTCCAGCAGTCCCTGGAGCTTTAATCCCCCATAGAGTTTGCGCTGCTCTCCTTCGTACATTGCTGCCGCAGATGTATTCGCCTGCTGGAAGGAACGATGCACTGCTTCACGCAAATGCTGATCACGGATCACAATAAAACGTGCGGGCTGCATGAACCCTACCGATGGGGCGCGATGTGCCGCGTGCAGTAGCTTGAGGAGCAGCCGTTCTTCGATTGGCTCAGGAAGAAAGCCATGGCGGACGTCGCGCCGCTGCTCGATCACGCGATAAATCGCATCCCGATCTTCGGGGGAAAAGCCGTGGCCGGCATCCTTCGCCATAGTTTCCATGGTAACGAAGAAATTCAGCTTCATCCCTTTTTGAGAGGAAAAGCAATTTAAGTAACGAAGGTTGACACCTGAATGGCAATCGTTTAACTCTAAGCAAGGTCTTTTTTAGTTTTGGATGTGCAGATGCCCTCGTGGGCTTAATTGGGAAGCCGGTGCAAGTCCGGCGCGGTCCCGCCACTGTAAGCAGGAAGTTGTCTCCAGCAATACCACTCGACGATATACGGGGAAGGTAGGAGCCAACGTGGAAGGATGATTCCTCCACAACTGCGAGCCAGGAGACCTGTCTGCACTGACAGTACTATTCTCTGCGCGGAACGGAGATACTTTTATGCCTCGCTCTAAAATTCGCTGCTACGAGCCTTCCTGCACGCACGTGGAGGGGTAGCAGAGTATGTTTCCCATCCTCAACCGGCATGCTGCCTCCTCTGAAGAGCGGGATGAGCCCTCGTCCTCTGTTGGCGTGGTGATCATCGGCCATGGAAGCCGCGACCCGCAATCCAATACAGAATTTGAAAGCCTCGTCGCCGATTTTCAGGCGATGTATCCGGACCTGAACGTTTCTTTCGGATACGTGGAGATCGCTGGCCCATCCATGGAGGCCGCCCTCGCCGAGAGTGCGGCACGGAATGCGCGTGTGATTGTTGCACCGCTCTTCCTGTTTGGCGCGGGACACCTGAAAAACGATATACCGCTTGCACTGGCGGCTGCGCGCGCGAAGTATCCCAATGTCGTTTTTACGGCTACGCGCGAGCTTGGCGTGCATGCGTCTCTCGTCGAACTTGCATTTGACCGCGCTGCCCCTTTATTGCAATCGGCTACGCCTGCCACAAAAACATCGGTGATCGTTGTGGGGCGTGGATCGAGCGATCCCGACGCGAATGGTGATTTTTACAAACTTTGCCGCTTGCTGGGAGAAGGCCGCCAGTTTGCCTGGGTTGTGCCTAGTTTCATTGGCATATCGCGTCCCTTCTTCGAAGAGGCAGCCGAACTGGTTGCCCGCTCGCGGCCCGACAGAGTTGTCGTCATCCCCTATTTCCTGTTTGCCGGCCGTCTGTATGAAAAATTGCAGGCGCAGGCCGAGGCTTTTTCAAGCCGCAATCCGTGGATTCGCATGGACGTCGCGCCTTGCCTGGGCGGGGATGTAAAGGTGCTGCAGGTGCTTCGAGAGCGCATTGAGGAAGCGCTGGAAAACAGGCAGCCTCTGCCGTGCGACACGTGCCAGTATCGCGTGCCTATCTCGGGCGTGACCGGGAACGTAGGCGGTCTGCGCGCAATGCTCTGGAGTATGCGACATGCTTTCACGCATACGCAGGCCGTGCCGCATGTGCATGCGCATAAACCTCTCGCGAAACACGTATTGATCTGCGGGAATGCAGATTGCGCTGACTGCGGCAGTCTTGCGCTGATCGGCAGCGTGCGCCGGTTGCTGCGTAGAGCGAGGCGCGACCTGGATATTCGCGTGACCCGCACCGGCTGCATGGGACGCTGCGGCGAAGGGCCGACGGTCGCGGTGTATCCCGACGGAATCTGGTATCGCGGCGTGCAGGAAATAGATGCGCGTGAGCTGGTAGAAGAACATCTGCTTCACGACCGGATTATTGCCCGGCTCGTGGACAGCATCATGCAATAAGTTTGAAGGAGAAAGAAGAATGGCTTGTAGAGAACTGGCTGCGCTGCGCCTGGGACTGATGCGCACTATCGGAATTGAAGATGAAGCTGAACGGCAGCATGAACTGGCTGAACTGGGAGATTCCATCACGCAGCAGGGACCGCTGCGCGGCATGACCGAGGCAGCGAGCCTCGAAGGCTTGAAGTCATATTATGATCAGGCTGTCTCGAAGCTGGAGGAGACGATAGCCGCGAAGTCGCCGGACGATCCTAAGATGGGCTACTATCGCACCTTGCTGGTCACGACGAAAAAGGTTGAGCTGGATCTTTCGAACCAGATCGATAGCCTTACGCGGCTGTATCGCGATCTCGATCAGATCCACGATTTCATTCACGAGATTTACCCGGCGAAGTAAACATGGCTGAACCACGTACAGCTCGTCTTGTTGCTTCCCGCGCCATTGGCAGCGGAACGCGTTGGCTGCGTTTTGCTGTCGATGGAGAGCTTGGCTTCACCGGCGGGCAGTACATCATCGTGAACACCCGCGTACCGATTGGCGACGGAAAGGTCGCGAAACGCGCCTACTCGCTGCTTTCTCGCGACAACGAACAGAACCATTTCGAAATAGCTGTACGGCGGGTCGATTCCGGTCCCGGATCGAACTACATGCTGGAGATTGCCGAAGGATCCACGCTGCAATTTACCGGGCCGTGGGGCAAGTTCGTCCCAGCTCGTGCGGCTGAGGCCGCCGAAGTTGAGTCACCGCGTGTCGTGGTGATTGCAACCGACACCGGCATCACGGCAGCTCTCGGCCTGCTTGGAAGCAGATCGTTCGAGCCTTTCTTGATGAAGACCAGCGTTCACTGGTTGGTGGAGTCGGACGATTACTTCCTGCCACTGTCCTTTGTCCGTGAGCGTCTTCCGGAAGGCACTGTTCAATTCGAGCGGACAGTGGCGACGGCAGACGCGCCAGATCGCGCCGACTGGTATGCGAGAGAAGAGAAATCGTTGCTGGATACACTTTTGCGAGAGAAGCCTGCGGCTGTGTTTCTTTCCGGTGACGGCTTCCTGCTCTCACGTTTCCGCGATGCTCTTACAACGCGCTGCAGCGTTCCTCCGATGATTGCGGTCGAGTCGTTTTTCCATCATCAGGAGCTGAAAGCTGCGGCAGGCGCCGCTTCTTCTTAAGGAATAGATTGTGTCGATGGTTCCCAATGTTCCGCCGAGAGACCGCAGAGGGATGCGCACCGGATTCACTACGGGCGCCTGCTCGGCAGCTGCGGCCAAGGCGGCCACACGATACCTGGTAACCGGGACTGCGCCGGAGCAGATCGAAGTGACGTTGCCGAATGGAAGACCGGCAACCTTTGCGTTGCATCGCTGCGAGCGAGTTGGCTCGCATGCCGTTTGCAGCGTGATTAAAGATGCGGGCGACGATCCCGATTGCACGCATGGCGCAGAGCTGACAGCAGACGTGGAGTTGACGACGGAACCGGGGATCGAACTGCGCGGTGGTGAAGGCGTTGCGCGGGTAACGAAGCCCGGGCTCGGGCTTACGGTAGGCGGCGCGGCAATCAATCCGATACCGCGCCGCAATATTACGGAGATGGTCGCAGAAGAGCTACGCGATGCGGATTTTCCCGGAGCGGTTGTGACCATCAGCGTGCCCGGCGGTGAAGAGATGGCCAAGAAGACGTTGAATGCGCGTCTCGGTCTTCTCGGCGGCATCTCGATCCTGGGCACGACAGGCATTGTCCGGCCTTATTCCACGGCTGCGTTCAAGGCCAGCGTGATTCAAGCGATTGATGTCGCGATAAGCCAGGGATGCAATGAGCTGGTGCTCACGACCGGTGGCCGGTCTGAGACATACGCGATGGATTTGCGGTCCGATCTGCCGGAAGCGGCGTTTATCCAGATGGGCGATTTTGTGGGCGTGGCGGTCAAACATTGCGCGCGGCGGCACCTGCCTAAGGTAGTGCTGGTGGGCATGATGGGGAAGCTCTCCAAAATGGCAAATGGCAAAATGCAGACGCATGCCGCCGGTTCCGAGGTCAACATGGAACTGCTGGCTGAACTGGTCGGCGAGCTGGGCGCGCCAGCCGATCTGCAGGAGCGCGTCCGCAAATCCAATACGGCGCGTCATGTTCTGGAACTGTGCAAGAGCGAGGGCTATGGCGAGATCACCTCGCTGGTATGCCGCCGCGCTGTGGAGCACTGCCAGAACTATGCTGGAGGCAATTTGGCCATTCAGGCGTATCTGATGGATTTTGATGGCGATCTGCTGGGGCAATGGCCGGCAGCGGAAACACAGGAGACGCAGGCATGAGTGATATGCGGCAGATGACGCCGCTGGGGCGCAATATTGAAGATTCCAGCTTTGCCATCATCGATCAGGAGGCGGGGCCGCACGACTTCCCTGCCGGTGACTGGCAGGTTATCCGGCGGGTGATCCATGCCACGGCCGATTTCGAGTTCAAACAGCTCATGGAACTGCGGAATGACGCAGTAGCGGCGGGTATCCGTGCTCTGCGCGGCGGCTGCCCGATCCTTGTCGACGTAAAGATGATCAGCGCGGGACTGAACGAGGAGCGGCTCGCGGCCTATGGCTGCAAGGTGTATTCCTTCATCTCCGACGAGGACGTGATCGAACAGGCGAAGCGTGAGAACTCGACGCGTGCCATCGTTTCCATGCGCAAGGCGCAGAAGCTTGGCCTCATCGATGGCGCCATCATCGCGATCGGCAATGCGCCAACTGCTCTGCTCGAAGTCGTGCGTCAAGTCAAAGAGGAGAACGCCAAGCCCGCGCTCATCTTGGGCGTACCCGTTGGGTTCGTCTCGGCTGCTGAGTCAAAAGAAGCTGTGCGCGAGATTCCGACGCCCTCCATCATTGCGCGTGGGCGTAAGGGCGGAAGCTCCATTGCTGTTGCCATCATCCATGCACTGCTGCTGCTTTCGACCGAGGTGAAGGCGTGAACGAGCGGAGCATGCGGCGGCGTGCCGTAACGCTGGTCGGAATCGGGGACGACGGTTGTGTCGGACTGACCAGCCGCGCCATGCAAGCTGTCGCCTCGGCGCAGTGGCTGGTTGGCGGAGAACGCCAGCTCGCCTTCTTCCCTCAGTTCCATGGTGAGCGCCTGGTCATCAAAAGTTCTCTTACGGAGCTGATGGAGCGCATCGCGGAAATTGCCTCTGACAATAATGTTTGTATTCTCGCCTCGGGCGATCCGCTTTTTTATGGAATCGGCGGGCTTGTCGTGAAGAAGCTTGGCGCGGAGCATGTGGACGTGGTTCCACATCCCAGTTCTGTGCAATGGGCCTTTGCGCGGGTTGGATTGAAATGGGATGACGCAACTGTGCTTTCTCTGCATGGCCGCAAGCGCTCCGGGTTTCTCACTCGACTGAAGCAGTTGGATAAAGCAGCCGTTCTCACCGACGCGGAAAATTCTCCGGCACAAATTGCGGCATGGCTGCTTGGGGCCGGAGAGACAGCGTGGCGCGCCTCTGTCTGCGAAAACTTGTGCGGACCGGATGAGCGGGTGCGGTCTTTTACTGTCGAAGAGCTGGCGCTGGTTACAGATATCAGCCCGTTGAATGTTCTTGTTCTTGAGCGCACCGACTCCGCATGGCAGCCTCCGCCGGTGATTCCGTACCTGTCTGAAGATGCGTTCGCAAAACGAATGCCGAAGAAAGGGCTGATTACCAAGCGCGAAGTGCGGCTGCTCTCTCTCGCGGCTCTCGGCATACGTCCATCGAGCGTTATCTGGGATGTGGGCGCTGGCTCCGGCTCTGTGGGCATTGAAGCTGCGCTGCTGGCTCCTCAAGGGCATGTCTACGCGATTGAGGTGGACCCCGAGGGCGTTGCTATCTGCCGCGAAAATGTAGCCGCGCATGGCGTGGATAATGTGACGGTGATTGAGGGCCGCGCCCCCGAGGCGCTTGCCGATCTGCCTGCGCCGGACGCTGTTTTTATTGGCGGCAGCAAAGGCAGCATGGACGAGATTATCGAGACGGCGTTGAACCGGCTTTCTCCCGGAGGCCGCCTCGTGGTGAACGCGATTACGCTTGAGAACTCGGCTGAGGCATACAGCGCATTTCGCAGCCGCGGACTTACGCCCGAGGTGACGCTGCTGCAAGTTTCGCGCGCTGAACCTTTGGCGCGCTATATGCGATATGAGGCAATGAATCCGATTCAGATTTTCGCCGTGGAAATACCGCGGACGAAAGAGGGAATGGCATGAAATACGGAACGTTATATGGAGTCGGTGTCGGTCCGGGCGCGCCAGATCTGCTGACGCTGCGCGCCGTCGATACGCTCAAGCGCGCGCAGGTGTTGGCCATGCCGCGCTCGTCGGATTTCGGCGCATCGATGGCCTGGAAAATCATCAAGCCGGTGATTGGAGAGATTGAAGGACAAGAGCGGTTGTTCCTTACTTTTCCCATGAACAAAGATCCGGAGCGGCTGGTGCCCGCGTGGAAGAAGGCGTTTCAGGCAATCGGTGAGCGGCTGGAAAAAGGTCTTTCCGTGGCATTTGCAACGGAGGGCGACCCGTCGCTGTTCAGCACATTTATTTATCTTCAGCGCGAAGCGGTCCATCGCTGGCCCGGAATAGAAGTCGTGGTGGTTCCCGGCGTATCGTCCATTGCTGCCGTACCTGCTGTTACCGGCATTCCATTGGCCGACGGTCAGGAGCGCATCGCCATCATCCCGGCAAATTATGGAGTGGACGATCTGCCCGCCATCCTGGAGCAATTCGACACGACCATCCTGATGAAGATCGGCAGTGAAATGCCGAATGTACTCGCCGCCATTCGCGAGGCAGGACTTGCCGACAGGGCCGTTTATGTATCACGGGCCACGATGCCCGATCAGCGCATTGTGCGGGACATTGGCCAGAGTGGTGAAGAGTACGGCGATTGTTTCGCTATGGCCATCGTCGCCAAGAAACAACGGAACGGCGTTCTGGCGGGCGATGTCGAAGCTCTCGCAAAGGCGACAACGGCATGAGCGAGCGCCGCCCCTTCGCGATCTACGCGATTACCCGGCATGGCATCAGCATTGCTGAACGGCTGCGTCGCGAGCTGCCGCTGGCCGATGTGTTTGTTTCGCAGAAGCTCGATCCGGCTGCCATCGGCGCTTTGCCTCTGCCATTACCGATGGGGCCGACGCTGGAGCAGACTTTCACCGCCTATGACTGCCACATCTTCATCATCAGCGTGGGCGCGGTGGTACGCATGATTGCGCCTCTGCTGCAGAACAAGAAAATTGACCCGGCGGTTGTATGCGTCGATGACGCGGCACAGTTTTCCATCTGCGTGCTGTCAGGCCACGTGGGACGCGGCAATACATTTACAGATCGTGTCGCCGAGATTCTCGACGCGCAGCCGGTGATTACAACCGCTTCCGATGCGATTGGAACGCTTACAGTCGATATTCTCGGGCGGGGGTTTGGCTGGGTTCTGGACGACGCGGATCGAAATGTGACACGGGGCTGCGCCGCTGTTGTCAATGCGGCTTCCGTGATATTTGTGCAGGAAACGGGCGAGCCGCACTGGTGGCCTTTGGAAAAACCTCTTCCTCCCGGCGTGCGATATACCACCTCAATTGAAGACGTGGACGCTGCCGCGCATGAGATCCTGCTGATCGCTACCGATCGCGAGTTGCGCGAACTCTATCCTGATCATTGGCAAAATGCAGTGATCTATCGTCCGAAAAGCCTGGTGCTCGGCATCGGCTGCGACCGCGACATCCCCTATGAAGTGCTGGAGCGTGGTGTCCGCTCGATTCTCACAGCTCAGAGTCTCAGCTCTAAATCGGTAAAAGCAATCGCCACTGTTACAAAAAAGAGCGACGAGCCCGCGCTCCTTAAACTGAGCGAAAACTACGACTGGCCCATGCATATCTTTACCGCCGAAGAGCTTGATGCTGTGCCCGGCATCGAGAACCCCTCGGAGACAGTGAAGCGTCACGTGGGAACGCGCGGCGTTTCGGAACCGGCAGCGCTGCTCGCTGCCGGAGCAGCGAAATTGCTAGTGCCCAAACAGATTTATACCGAGCCGGATGTGGGCCGGTCGATGACGATGGCCATCGCGCGTATTCCTTTTGAGACGCGCGTTGCGGAGGCAATATGAGCGAAGCAGAAAAATCTCCGAGAGGCGTGCTTTATGTCGTCGGCATCGGGCCCGGGGCGAAAGAGCACTGCACACCGGCGGCGCTGGCGGCTATTGCCGATGCTGAAGTGGTCGTAGGCTACAGCACCTATATTGCTCTGGTGCGCGATCTTGTGCAGGGCAAAGAAATTCATCGCAGCGGCATGACGGAAGAGATTGGCCGCGCGAGGGCCGCAGTGGAGCGGGCAAGAGATGGCGCGAAGGTTGCTCTCATTTCTTCAGGTGATGCAGGCGTCTACGGCATGGCTGGACTTGTCTTTGAAGTGTTGCGCACGATGGAGTGGAAGCGCGATGGCTCACCGGAGCTACGCATCGTTCCTGGAGTGACGGCGATCAACTCGTGCGCTTCTCTACTGGGCGCGCCGCTGATTCACGACTTCTGTACCATCTCGCTTTCCGATCTGCTGACGCCGTGGCCAGTTATAGCGCGCCGCATCGAAGCTGCTGCGCAGGCCGACTTCGTCATCGGTCTCTATAACCCGGCGAGCGGACGCCGCACGCGGCAGATCGTCGAGGCGCACGACATCATTGCGCGGTATCGCGATGGCGGCACGCCGGTTGGTCTGGTGAAGAGCGGCTATCGCTCGATTCAAAAGGTTGTGCTCACCGATCTCGATCACTTTCTCGACTACGAGATCGGCATGCTCACGACGGTGCTGGTCGGTTCCACCAACACCTTCACCTTCGAGGGATACATGGTGACGCCGCGAGGCTACACGAATAAATACACCTGGGACGGGAAGGTGCGGCCCGGACAGAAACCGGCGCGCTCGCTCGTTCTGGATGAAGCCGAGGCGCCGCTCTCGCAGGAGCATTCGGAATGACGGGAACTCGAACGATGACGCTTTCGCGCCTCGCCGGAGCGCTGCTGCTCACCGCTGATGGCGGATCCATTTTGATTGGCAATACAAAGGAGCCCTGCGATTGGCAACAGGCTGGCTTTGAGCAGCCTGCGGAACTGCAAACGGGCAGCTCGGGTGTGCGGGTTTTACAACGAATCGGCAATCCTCAACAACCAGCTTCGCCAGTGCTGTTCGTCCACGCAGATGGACAGTCCGCCGAGGCTGTTGCAGCAATTCTGGCGAACCGCTTTTTAATTCGCCGCAACTCCTCGGTTAGCGACCGGTTATGGCGCATTGTGATCGGGATCAACGATGAAAGCCCGAATGATTCACCCATCCATTCTGATGTGAGCTGGCTTGTCGCGATGCCGGAGCAGGTTTGGAATATAGTGCGCGATGCTGCGCTGAAGTGTCTGTAAGGGGAAATGCCGATGCGTGTCTACATCATTGGAGCTGGTCCAGGCGATCCAAAACTTTTGACGATCCGCGCCGCGGAACTGATTGCCCAATGTCCCGTCGTTCTTTATACCGGTTCGCTGGTGCCGAAAGAAGTGGTCGCGCATGCGCGTCCCGACGCGCAAGTGCTGGACTCGGCGGGCATGACGCTCGAAGAGATCACGGCAGTTATTCTGGAGGCCCGCGATGCCGATCAGGACGTGGCGCGCGTGCATACCGGCGATCCAAGCATCTTTGGGTCGACTGCGGAGCAGGTCCGCGAACTGGAGCAGCTTGGCATCGAATACGAGATCATTCCCGGAGTTTCTTCCTTCACAGCAGCGGCAGCGGCCATCGGCCGCGAGTTGACGCTCCCGGAGTTGTCGCAGACGATCATCATCACGCGTGCTGAAGGCCGAACGCCGGTTCCCGAGAAAGAACAACTGCAAGACCTGGCACGGCACGGCGCAACACTTGCACTTTTTCTCAGTGTCACGATGCTGAGAAAAGTCGCCGAGTCCCTGATTCCCTCCTATGGCGCGGATTGCCCGGTCGCGGTGGTGCACAAAGCGTCGTGGCCCGATCAGGTCATCGTGCGCGGCACGCTGGCGGACATTTACGAGAAGGTGCGCGAGGCACACTTCAACTCCACTGCCATGATTCTGGTGGGAAGGGTGCTTGAGGCGAAAGACTTCGCCAAGTCGCGCCTCTATGATGCGTCGTTCACCCATCGCTTCCGGAAAGGACAACCGGAGAAGGCTGTTCCCCATGCCGAATAAAACGAGTAGATTGCGCATCGGGATTTGCGGCTCGGCCAGCGTGGGGAAGACAACGCTCGCTAATGCCCTCGCACGCGAGCTGCGCTTGCCATGCCTGCGCGAGGAGATGCGCGACTATCTGGAAGCCACCGGAACGGAACTTGCAGCACTCGCGGCTGCGGAGACGGAGGCGGTCCTGCTGAGGCTGTGGCGCGAGCGCGAGCAGAAAGAACTTGCCACGGAAGTTTTTGTCGCGGACAACTGCCCACTCGATTTCGCGGCCTATGCACTTTACTACGGCTGCCTCAGCCCTAAAGGTTACGACGCTCTGCTCGCGGCAGCGTTGCCCTATCTCGCGCGTTACGACGCGGTCTTCGTGCTGCCCTGGGGAGTGGTCCCGTATGAACAGGACGGCATCCGTCCATCGGACCAGTATCTGCAACTGCGATACCAGATGGTGCTCGAAGGGTTACTGCGCCGGCATGTTCCAGAAAGTAAATTGCATTTTCTGCCGGCAACCTGCTTCAGCGTAGAGGACCGTTGTCGCTGGATCGCATCGCGCGCAGCAGAGATTGTGCAGAAAATTGAAAACGTTGCGCCGAGAGGCATTGTGTATCTCGTGGGGGCGGGCCCAGGCGATCCGAAGCTGCTGACGCTGCGGGCAATCGAGCTTCTGCAACAGGCTGATGTGGTCGCTCATGACCTGCTGGTGTCACCGGAAATATTGGCGCAGATTCCGTCCCATGTGGAACTGCTACCGGTCGGTCGCCGCAACGGCTCAGGCTCTACGAACTACCGGCTGCATCCTGAAGTCATGGCACGGGCACGCCAGGGCAAGAGAGTGTTACGGCTTAAATGTGGAGATCCTCTGCTTTTCGGGCGCGGTGGCGAAGAAGCTGAAGAGCTGCGCGAGGCAGGGATTCCATTTGAAATCGTTCCCGGCATTACAGCCGCTCTGGGAGCCGCTTCCTATGCGGGTATTCCGCTCACGTATCGCGGCTACTCTTCGCAGATTCTGCTGACGACAGGACACGAAGCGGAGAAGGACACGAGGGATTCTGCTAAGTACGGGCCACATTCTCAGAGGACAACGGTTCTGTACATGGCTGCTCGCCGGTTACAAATCAACCTCGACCGCCTGTATGCCGAAGGATATACGCCGGATACTCCTGCTGCTCTGGTTGCAAGCGCCACCACGCCGCGGCAGCAGGTTTTTACGGGGACACTTGCCACGCTGAGCGAACGGGTTCCGGAGCTGCCACCGCACGTTCCAGCGATTCTCTTTGCAGGCAATACCGTGACCCTCCGCAAGCATCTGCAATGGTTTCAGACCGGACACCTCCGCGGACGGCGCATTGTCGTTGCGCGTGCACGGGCGGGTACATCCCACATCGCATCTTCGCTCCGGCTGCTCGGCGCGGAGGTTTTCGAAGAACCTTCGGTATCTGTAACACCGCTTCATGATGATGCAGAACTACGTGCCAGGCTCACGGCGCTTAGAAGTGAAGATGTGCTTGTCTTCGCCTGTGCTCCCGGGGTTGAAGCGGCACTGTCAGTGATGAGAGAACCAGGCGGCGAAGCAGCAAAGCTGAATGCGATCTGTATTGGTGAACAAGCTGCCAAAGTACTGGCCGGATACGGCATTTCTCCCCGCGCTGTCCTGATGGGTTGTTGCGGCGAAGCACTCAAGGCCCATGCACATCTCTTTGTCGGCAGCCATTTGCTGCTCATGACTTCGAGCGACGGCCGGCCCGGTCTCGCTCATGAACTGCGGCTTCTCGGGGCTGATGTTGAGCCTGTCATCGCCTATCGAGTTGTGCGGCAATTCGTTGATGACCCTTCTTCCCTTGAACCAATCGATCTGGTGATACTTCCCAGCTCGTCGGCCGCACACCATTTCCTGACAAGCCCTGCGGGAACGCAGTTGCGCGATGTGCCCACGATCGCCATGGGCCCGCACACGAAGATGGCTGCGATCCAGTGCGGAGCGAAAGATGTAACCTGCGCCAGCCATGACGACGTGGATATTGTGATCTCCGCTGCACTGGAAATTTTGACCGCAGATAATGACGTGGTTCGTTATGAGGCGTCCGAGAAAACAGCTGCAATGGTGCAGGGCGTATGAAAGCCCTCTGCGACGTTCCACGTCTGATGGTCGCTGGTGTAGCCAGCGGAACCGGTAAGACCACGTTCATGGTGGGACTGTGCCGCGCTCTTTCCCGGCGGGGTTTACGTGTCACCGCCTTTAAAACCGGGCCGGACTATCTCGATCCTACGTATCATGCACGCGCAACCGGCAGCCGGAGCCAGAACCTCGATGCCTGGATGATGGGCAAGGAAGCGGTTCTATCGACATTCGCGGCAGCCACGTCGGAATCGGACATAGCACTGATCGAAGGCGTCATGGGACTTTTCGATGGTGTTTCTCCTACATCGGAAGAAGGCTCGTCAGCACAACTCGCGAAGTGGCTGGGCGCTCCAGTACTGCTTGCCGTCGATGCTTCCGGCATGGCGCGCACGCTGGCGGCGATTGCACATGGATTCTCGACATTCGATCCAGAACTAAGAATCGCTGGGCTGCTGGCCAATCGGGTCGGAAGCCGCAGCCACTTGAACCTTCTCGCAGAGGCAGTTTCAGCGCCTCCGATTCTCGGAGGCTTGCCCAAGAACGCATCGTTGAGTTTTCCCGAACGCCACCTTGGACTGCTGACCGCAGACGAGCATACGCTCACTTCATCACAGCTGGACGCGCTCGCCGATGCCGTTGAAGAATGGTGCGATCTTGACCGCATCATCGAGACGGCGAAGACGGCAGAGGCTCTGTCCTTCGAATCAGGCAATGCTCTCGCGACGATGGGCACTTCGTCGCGATGTCGCATCGGCTACGCGCTGGATGAGGCTTTCCACTTCTATTACGAAGACAACCTTCGCCGCCTGCGCGAACTTGGAGCGGAACTGATCGCTTTCTCGCCGGTTCACGATGCATCGTTGCCGGATGTGGATGGTCTTTATATCGGCGGCGGTTATCCGGAGGTGTGCGCTGAAGCGCTCTCCACGAATGCACCGATGCGTGAAGCCGTTGTCATGTTCGCGAATGCAGGTGGGCCTGTCTACGCCGAGTGTGGCGGCTTGATGTATCTCAGTAAAGGCATCCGTATGCAGGACGGCACACTGCACGCGATGGTCGGGCTCATTCCTGCCGAAGCCGTGATGCGCGACAAGTTGCAGGCTCTCGGTTATGTAGAGGTTGAAACCACGGCGACTACCATCCTAGGCAAAGCAGGGCAGCGTCTTCGCGGACATCAGTTTCGCTATTCCGAATTGCGTGGCGTTTCCGAAATCGCGACGCATGCGTACCACGTAAAAAAGCGCAGAAACGGGGCGCTCGAAACTGAAGGCTATACGCGGGGCAGCAATGTTCTCGCTTCCTATATCCATGCTCATTGGGCCTCCAATCCCGAAGTCGCCGCCGGCCTTGTCGATGCCTGCGCTGCGTATGCGGAGCGGCGCTTGCACCCTGCTGATGGCCCTGCGTCGCATCAAAAGGTCGCGCCGCCTGAAAGGAAAGTTTCCTGATGAATCCTTCTCTGCTGATTGGCGCCGCTCTGGGCATGCGGCACGGAACAGACCCGGACCATCTTGCGGCAATCGACGGATTGACGCGTCTTCGACCTCGCGCAACCAACGGCATATTTTTCGCGCTTGGGCATGGCGCGGTGGTCGTAATCCTGGCTGTCGGTCTTGGACACGTGATTGCCGACCGATTTGCCTTCCTCGGGCCCTGGACGCTGATTTTGATTGGAGCGGTAAATCTCTACCGGATTCTACGCCGCACGCAGCCGGTCAAGCAGGCGCCGCGCATCCTGATCGCGCAGCCATTCCTGCTGGGCATGGTGCTCGCTGCCGGCTTTGAAACAGCTTCGCAGCTTTCGGCCCTGATTCTGGCAGGACAGACGAACGCGTGGTTACTGGGAGCGGCTTTTTCCGGCGGCATGGTACTGGTCGATGGCTTGGATGGTTTTCTGG
>JAATFH010000213.1 GCA_015655315.1 Terriglobales bacterium | reverse complement strand
GAGTATCTTCGAAGCGCGGGCCAGTGGCCAGTAGACTATGGCTGCGATGAGGTCGCATAGGGGGGACTTAATCGCGAAGGGCAGATTACAAATCAGTCTGCGCGAGAGATCCGAAGTACGCCAGATAAGCCGGAACCACCAGGGCCGGTTGTCGAAGGCGTAATACAGATAGATCAGGAATGGTGCACCTGGTTTCAGCTTGCGAACACATTCGGCAAGTCCTTGTTGTGTGTCCGGCACGTGATGGAGTACGCCTAGAGAGTAACCGAAGTCAGAAGAATTGTCAGCGAGAGGAATGGCTTCCACAGAGGCTAAATGAAAGTCACAATTTTTAAGCTCGCTCAGATTCTGACGCGCTACATCAAGCGCGGCGGAACTTGCATCGATGCAGTGAAGACGCCCAACTTGTTGGCTGACAAAATACGCCCAGCGCCCGGTGCCGCAGCCCAGATCGAACCCCTCCGCATTCAGTGGGAGCTTGTCCCAGGGAAAAATGGAAAAGTAGGATTGAAATAATTGTCGTAATTCCGGTGTATCCTGATTCGCATGATGGAATTTGCTACATTCTTCTCCGAAGCCCTGGACGACTCGCGCGTCTATATTGTTTGCCTGATCTGATTGATTCACCGTGACTCCATATTCCCAGGATTAAATCTGCAACACAGATCGGTACATTGCGATGCAGCTACCCAGTGTCCGTTCAATGCTGAACTCTCTGGCCCGTCGATGACCGGCGGAACGCATTTGGCGCTGGCGTTCTGGCGACGCAATAAGCGCCATTAGTTCGTTGGCTAATGCTTTGTCATCGCCTGCGGGAAAGAGTATGCCGACGCCTTCGACAACCTGAGCTAGTCCAGGCACATTGCTGGCTAAGACTGGTAGTCCCGCTGCCATCGCTTCACAGGCTGCAATTCCGAACCCGTCAAAACTCGTGGAGTGAATGTAGATATCGGAAGCTCTCAAGAGACCGGGGATGTCGTTTCGCCAGCCTAGAAATGTAACGCGATCCGCGACTCCGAGAGATCTGGACATGTCTTCAATCGGGGAACGCAGCGGGCCGTCTCCGACGAAGACCAGATGAGCGTTGTGTACTGCCGCGAGCGCACGCAAGATAGTAGGGTGATCCTTCGGGGCTTCGAAGCGCCCGACGAAGATCAGCCTTGGAACGTCGTGCGGAACACACGGCAGTTCTGTAGGTGGCGCAGTTTCGTATGTCTCAACCGGTATGCCATTCGGGATGAGAGTGGTCTTCATCGCAGTTTCTGGGCACCAATGTACGAGTTCTTCTTCCGTGGTTGCGCTGATGCACGCGATACGTTGATATCGACTGTAGATCCATGTATCTAAAGGGCGCAGCCACCAACGGCGCCGCCGGTTCCACGGACTATGCTCAGTAGTAACCATGGGTACGGAAGGTTTCAAGTACATAGATGCCAACGCTGCCCATAACTGCGCAGGAAAGAGATGTACATGGATGATGTCGTACTTTTGCATCAACTTTGCCAGCGGGAAAATCTGGCGGGGGGAATAGAGATTTTCAATCCCCGTGCCGTGAATTGCCACTCCAGCTGCCTGCACCAGGGATTCAAGTGAATTTGGACTCTGTCGAAGCACAGCGATGTCGCATTCAATATCTTTGGTGCGAAATAAAGGCACCATATCCCTTAACAGGGCTTCAGCGCCCCCCATGCCAAGAGAATCAATAACTTGAAGAACCCGCATGTCTATGCCCCTGAGTAAATAAAATTAGTAATTTGTCCTAACTTTAGCGGTTATGGTTATTGTTACTTGCAAGATCGAGTGCTATTCTCACCACGAGCGCTGTGGGTATCTTCCAAGCGAACAATATACGATTTGACTTCCCCCGCTGAGCTACGAGCCAATAGCAGTTACGAACTCTTCCTCAAGATAATAACCGTCCTTTGTCTGTTCACCCTGCCTCTCTGGATGTCTGCCCTGTTCTTTAGCAGCCCATGGGACTATGCCTACCTGGCGTCCATGCTTTGGGTTCCCTTGATTCTGATCCTCTGTTTGCTCGGTTTAAGTCGCGCATGGAGGAAGGATCCGTATCTGCGCCGGTTGTTTGGAGCGGGCATCTTGGCGCGGCTCATGTTTACCAGTCTTTATATCTGGATGGGGTTCCATCTTTTCAACGCGGGGGTGGACGCCTTTCACTACTGGACAGTTGGGAAGAGTCTAGTCAATAACTATAGCTTTGTCGGTATCGCGGCATTCAAACCACCATACTGGAGCACGAACCTGATCAACAACATTTGCGGTGTCCTCATGCTGGTCACTAGCGATGCTCTTCCCGCGTTGTTCCTCTTGTTCGCTTTGGCTGCGCTCTGGGGAGGGTATTTTTTCTATCGCGCGTTTGAGGGTTCATTTCCGCAGGGCGACAAGAGACTGTTTGGAATCTTTGTGATCTTACTGCCCTCAATGCTCTTCTGGTCGAGCGCGATAGGCAAGGACGCGCTGGCGCAGCTTTTTGTGGGAGTCTCTTCGTACGGATACGCAAAGTGGTGCAGGAAGTCGAACACTTCCGCGGCTCTTACCTGTTTATTAGGCATTGGCGGGATGTTGGCAGTGCGCCCGCACATCGCGGCCATGCTCGCGCTGGCTATGGTTATGCCCTATGTATTCGGGCGATCTCATGCTGGCTGGATGAGCAAATCCGTCAAGATTGTGATCCTTCCCTTTGTCATCGCGGCTACGTTTCTGTTGGTAAGGCAGGCCGGTGAGTTTGTCGGAGTTGAGAGTGGCGACGCCCAGACAAGTATCAACAGGGCAGATGCACTGACCAAGGACACTCAGATCGGTGGCTCGTCTTTCAACGAGGGCGGTTCTTTGCCGGTCCGTCTCGCCGAAGCGCCGTTTCTCATGTTTCGTCCCTTTCCCTGGGAGGCGCGCAATGTGACATCCGCCGTCTCCTCTCTTGAAGCGACCGGACTGCTTATCTTCTGCTGGCTCAGACGGAGGGAATTCGTCAAGATCGTGCGGCAATGGCGGGATTCTTACATTGGATTCCTGCTGGTCTACATAGCTATATTTTCCTTTGCCTTTGCTGCCGCTACGAGTAATTTTGGCATTCTCGTCAGGCAGAGAATTATGCTACTCCCCCTCTTTCTCATGCTCTTTTGCGCTGTTCGACCTCGGACGGAGAACGTGGCTACTTTGCGCGCGAGGGGAAATCCATGGCTGCGAGTGCCAGCCCCCAGACCGCGTGGCGTGTAATTGTGAAGCGACGTTATGTGGGCAGTTACAAAGGGCGGCAGATTAACGTAACCGCCCGACGCACGAAATCAGGCGTAAATGTGTGGTATTTCTGGATTTTTCGACTCTAAGTTAAGCAATTCGTTAGAGACTCTGAAGAACATTGCGATTCGCATGGCGGAAACACTGCGCCATCGTGGACCGGATGACGGCGGAGCATGGGCCGACGCGGCGGCTGGAATCGCACTGAGCATGAGGCGGCTGGCGATTCTTGATCGATCGCCTGCGGGGCGTCAGCCGATGCAGTCAGCTTCAGGACGGTATGTGCTCGTTTTCAATGGCGAAATCTACAACTGTGAAGACTTGCGGCGTGAACTGCTCAACGAGTCAGCGGGACTGATGTTTCGCGGTCATTCGGATACGGAGGTCATGCTGGCCGCGTTCGAATCCTGGGGGCTGGAAAATTCAGTGCGCCGCTTCAATGGCATGTTCAGCTTCGGGCTCTGGGACCGCCGGGAGAGGACACTGACGCTTGGGAGAGACCGCTTCGGTGAGAAGCCTCTTTATTATGCCATCGTGGGCAGCACGTTCCTGTTTGGCTCGGAACTGAAGGCAATCCAGGCACATCCTGCGTTTCAAGGAGAGCTTGATCTGGATGCGGTAGCTCTTTATCTGCGACACAACTGCGTTCCTGCGCCCTATTCTATCTATCGCAATACGCGCAAACTGCCACCGGCGACCCTGCTGACAATTTCCGCGGAGGACTTTCATTCTGTTCCGAAGCCATACTGGTCGTTGCAGGAAGTGGTCGAAGCGGCATATGAAGATCCATTCGGTGGCGATGAGCAGGATGCGATCGACTCGCTCGATTGTCTGCTCCGCGATGCGGTGAAGATGCGGATGCATTCCGACGTCCCGCTTGGCGCGTTTCTTTCCGGCGGCATCGACTCTTCCGTGATCGTCGGTTTAATGCAGGCACAGAGCACCGCACCGATCAAGACTTTTTCAATCGGCCAGCAGGAGCGCGATTACGATGAAGCCTCGGAAGCGGCGAACGTGGCCCGCCATCTGGGCACCGAGCATACGGCCCTCTATGCGACACCGGATCAGGCTTTGGCGATCATTCCACGATTGCCGCAGATCTACGATGAGCCGTTTGCGGACTCATCCCAGATCCCGACTTTTCTGGTTTCAGAGCTGGCGCGTAGCAAGGTGGTCGTGAGCCTTTCTGGCGACGGCGGCGACGAGATTTTTGGCGGTTATAACCGTCACACATGGGCCGCTCCGCTTTTTGAACGCCTTTTACGAGTTCCTCGTCCACTCCGCGGCTTGGGTGCTTCAGGCATCACACTGCTCTCCCCGCAGGCATGGAACGCTCTCTTTGAACGATGCAAACCAATCCTTCCGTACGCATGGAGACAGCGTGTGCCGGGGTATAAGCTACACAAGCTGGCGTCGAT
>JAATFH010000458.1 GCA_015655315.1 Terriglobales bacterium | reverse complement strand
TGAAGACGCTCTTTGTCGCCCCAAACTGACTCAGCGTGTTTCAGTATTTCTTGTGGGGTAAGCCAGAAGCGCTTCAGCTTATGCTCGCTATGAAGCTTTGCGAGATCGTTGTAATGCGGCGAAGACGGATGCTCCGATTCCCCATAGGGAAGCAGACTCCAAACCTCTTTGCCTGTGCCTGTACTGGGATCAGCTTCCATGACGACCATAAAATGTCCCCAGCCGTCGTTGCAGTAAATCTGACCATCGTCCGGCTCGGGGCCTTCGTCAGGATGAAGCACACCAAACAGTTCAACGCTGGTGCCGTCCATGGGGAATACGCCTCCGCGCACGACTACGTTGATCTTTCCCCAGGGCACGTTCACGCTGCCGAATTTCTTTTCAATGCGGGTAATAGCCTCGACAAATGCACGCCACGCCATGTCCTGCTCTTCATGCGAGTGGATATCGACACTACCGCGTTCGTAGGCAACGAAACGGGCATATTTAGCCTCGGTAAACATCTCTCTGTAAGTTTTGGCCCAATAGTAGAGATATGTCGTAGCCAGTGAATCCACTGCCGAGCGCCGGTCCCAGGCCTTCATGCTGGCGAGGGGCTTCGTTAATCGCGCATCGAGAAGACGGCTTCGAGCAGACTCGACGAGGAGCGGCACAATTACATCTGCTGGCAGGATATAGGTGTCATAACCGAGATCAATCATCTCGTTCAGGGTGAACTTCTGGTTCTGGCTCAATACCTGAGACGCTCGCTCCCCACGAGGATTCAAGGCTTCTTTGCCTGCATTCGGCTTGACCGCGTAGGAAAGATAGTAAGGTCCAAGCTGAAGCGGATTTAAACCGGAATCCAGAGTAGAAACCCAGAATGGGTTATTGCAGTTTTGAAGAAAGCCGGAAGGAGGATTGGTAATTTGCGGGTACTTCTCAAATGGAATATTCGGTCCCCATTCTGTCTCCTTCGTCCAGCCGGGAACAGGTTTCAGCCAATCATACTTTTCATCTCTCTCGGGGACATTGCCGTTATGCACCCAATATATGTTCTTCGGATCGGAGCACAACATATTCCATCTCGGCATTAGCTGGCGAGCCATGGCCGCTTTGAATTCATCCAGGTTGCGAGCCTTCATCAGGCCATACAGGCCAAGCGAGTAGTTCACGCCGTCGAAGTTCGGTAGTTTGACCGACCATGCGCGATGTTTTTCCTTATCAAGCTTTACGATCGGACCATGGTGTGTGTAATACAACGGGAGAGTGACGGACTCCAGTCCTTTAGGCCCCTTGACGCGAAAGGTTTCGAGTTCAACCCGAATCTCGCGCCATTCACCTTCGTAAAGATATTGCAGGTCACCATTAGGGTTGATCTTTTCCTCGTAAACATCGGACATGTTCGGCTGGTTCCAGGTGGCCGACCAAGTAATCTTGTCGTTGAATCCGTCAAGGAAAAAGGGGCTGCCGAACCAACTGATTCCGCCTGCGTCCAACTTGCCCGGCACAATCAGATGCGCTTCATAGTTCTGGAAGCGGTTCGCCCACGGCATGTGAGTCTCTTCCAGATGAATCACGCGGCCATTTACTGACTTTCCCGGAGCGATCGCCCATTGATTAGAGCCAAACCCGGGAAAAGACCAGGTTTGCTCGGACAACTTCATCAGCGCGTCATGGATGCTGTAAAACCGCAAATACTGGCTACGCTCAAGTGCTTCGACATCTTCTGCGGAAATGCCGTCGATCCAGGCGGGGATTTCGTTCCGGTGTTCCGCAATGTAGTGGTTCACGCCTCGCGCGAACGCATCGAGAATCTTATACACAGCGGGATCAATTTTCGAACGGTTCTCCAGAACACACCGCTTCGTCCGAAGAAGCCGTTGCAGATAGTCCCCATCCCACCGGTATTCATATGGGATGAAGTGCAAGTAACCATCGCCCAGGGCTTCGAATCCGATAACCTCCGCGCGGCGCCCCTGAGCGTCCCTGTACTGGATCATCATCCGCTCAAGATGATCTTCGGCCTGAGCGTAGGCATATCCGAAAAAGGCCGCCTCCTCAGTCTCGCCAACAATGTGCGGAACACCATACGTGTCGCGATAGATCGTTACCTGGCTTGCAAGCGTATCTGCCGCACTCGACCCTGCTTTCGCCGCTGGATCGGCTTGCTTAAGTTCAGCCAGGGCCGGATAGTCGAGCATCGAAGATAAAGTAAGCAGAACCGCCTCGCGGCGATTGATCTTCATCAACCTCTCCAATAGCGATACAAGTGATATCGGGGTATTTTCGTGCTTTTCTAGATCACATAATCCGCCACTCCATGTACTTTTCCCAGTAGATGGAGAGCCAATTCCTCAGTTTCAGTCCGATGGGCTGGACGCTGAGCAAGGGAACCAAATCTCCAGATACTAACTGCTATTAACTTGTTCCTAGCAGTAGAAGTATCTGAGGCGTAATCTTTCGTCTTTCGCCGCCCGGACAAAGTGCCATCAGTCGCGAATGTAAATATAATTTGAGGGGTAATGATAATTTGACGCCCAAGGCAAGAAAGTACTTCGACTGGTTCTGCCTCATGCTGGTCAACTTCATGTGGGCTACTCAAGTGCCCGTGATCAAGTTGATTGGCAATCGTCTCGGCCCCGTGTCAATTGCCTTTGTGCCAATGATCTTGAGCACGCTTCTGTTCCTGCCTATATTAGCTTATGAGAGCAAGCGGCGAGGTCGGCCGGTGCAATGGCATTGGGGCGATGCCAAGTACTTTCTTGTAGCGGGACTATTCGGCTTCTTCCTCGTGCAACTTACCTATACGCTGGGAGCGCAACGCACACTTGCCGCAAATGCCGCGGTTATCACGCTGAGCATTCCAGCTCTGGTCGCCGTGATTGCATCCATTATGCTCGGCGAAAAGTTGACCGCAGTGCGTGTTGTGGGCTTCCTTCTCGCGCTTGCGGGCGTGTTGATGACATCGGTTTCCGATTTGCGAGGCGCGCATTTTGGCGGTAGTAGATATTTGACTGGAGATCTACTCTTCTTCACGGCCTGTGCTGGATCGGCTTTCTACAACACATACTGCAAACTATTGATCGACAAGAAGTACACCGAACTCGAGGTCCTGGTTTACACATCCGCAGTTGCCAGTATCTGCAGCATCCCTTTGTTTATTTGGGTTGAGCCGTTCCATGTGAAAACAATTTCAAGCATGGACCGGGGCGCTTTGTGGGGGCTTCTGGAACTGGCTCTCATCGTCTACGGAGGCTCAATGCTGCTGTTCTTTTGGATATTAAAGCGGCTCGATGTGACCCAGGCTACTTTGAGCAACTATGCACTTCCGTTCTTCATGGGAGTGCTCGACGTGCTGGTTTTGAAAGAAACTCTTACTCC
>JAATFH010000391.1 GCA_015655315.1 Terriglobales bacterium | reverse complement strand
GTGATCGTCGACGGCAGGCTGATCACAGGTCAGGACCAGTCTGCGGCTTCCGAGTATGCTCTCGCCTTGCTGCATCTGATGACCGGACACAGTCCGGTGTCGATCATCGAGAGTCCGGTCGAGAGCCGAGCATAACCCCATGTCCAAGGAGCAGGCATGCTTTTTCACGTATTCATGGATGTCCGCATCCCGCATGACGCCGACCCGGAGAAGCTGAAGCAGCTCCAGGCAGAGGAACATGAGCGCGCCAAAGAACTGCAGCTTCAGGGCAAATGGCTGCATCTCTGGCGCGTTGCTGGCAAGTACGCGAATATCAGCATCTTCGATGCAGAGAGCTCCGCCGGGTTCCATGCCATCCTGAGTTCACTACCGCTCTATCCCTACATGGAGATTGAGGTGACTGCTCTATGTCGCCACCCGGGATCACTGGAATCCCGCGCATAAACCTTGGTGCATCTGCAAATTCGTTCATCTGCTGAGAACGAACGTCGTATACCGGTTTTGCTGGTGACGACCAAGGAGTCTCTGTGAATAAACGGCAGGCTTTCCAGCGGCAACTCTCAAAGAGTGAACATCGCCAATGCACACATCGATAAACGATCACTGACAAGCATCGATCCTGTCTATAGGCAGACAGGATCGATGCTAAGTGTCAGGATCCATCCACGCTGCAGTAATTCTCTTCACGAAAATCTTTTGATCACACTTCTCCTTGTTGTCCTCAACCGAGCCTGTGAACCTGCGCTTGAATTTAAAATGCGTAATAGAACGATTGCCGCAAAATTCTTAATACCGTTCTTATGGAGATATCGAGCATTGCAGTCCATATCACGCCGCCTCTTTTTGCAGTCCGCAAGCGCATTTTGCGTCTCTTCTGCTCTGCCGCTTCCCGCTTTTACCGTGCCTCAGGGTGCTGATGCAGCCGATCCTCTGCATTGGGTCGATCCTCGCATCGGCACCGGAGGACACGGCCATTGTTTCCCCGGAGTGAGTCTTCCTTTCGGAGCAGTCCAGCTCAGCCCGGACACTTTCAACGATGAATGGGACTGGTGTTCCGGATATCACATCTCCGATACGTCCATCATGGGCTTCAGTCACACGCATCTAAGCGGCACCGGCTGTGGCGATCTGCTCGACTTTCTAGTCATGGCCGGTACTGGCCCAGTGAAGCTGGTTCCAGGTCCTCGCTCGAATCCTGAGCAGGGCTATCGCTCGCGATTTTCCCACGAGGATGAACACGCCGAGCCCGGCTACTACTCCGTTCTGCTCAAGGACCCCAATGTGCGCGTCGAGCTGACAGCGACCGAGCGCACGGGCCTGCACAAGTACACTTTTCCCGAGAGCGACGACGCATGGCTCATCGTCGATCTCACCCACAGCTATCTCACAAACGGCAGTTCCTCTGTGTATTCGGCTGAATTGAGTCAGACCGCACCCGACACGCTGGCCGGAGGACACGTTACACGCGCCTGGGGAAATGGCCGCCACTGTTATTTCACCCTGCAGGTTTCGAAGCAGCCGACCAGTGTTGTGTTCTACTCCGACGATAAGCCCTTGAGCAGCACGGAAAAGCTTGAGGGCGATTGCCTGAAAGCCGTCCTCCATTTCAAAACGCGTGCTGGAGAGGTCATCCATGTGCGTACTGGAATCTCTGGAGTCAGCGCCGAAGGCGCGGCAAAGAACCTTCGCGCTGAGCAGCCGGACTGGGACTTCGAGAAAACTCGCGCTGCCGCTCAACGCAGCTGGCGGCAACAGCTCTCCCGAATCCAGGCCGAGTTCGCCACGCCCGAACAGAAGCGAATCTTCTACACCGCCCTCTATCACATGTCTCTAGGACCGCAGCTTTTTGACGACGTAGATGGGCGCTATCGCGGCATGGACTGGCAGATTCATCAACTGCAAGAGAATGAGCATAACTACACCACGTTTTCACTCTGGGATACCTTCCGTGCCGCACATCCCGCCTACGTGCTCATTCAGAGTGACCGAGTGCCGGACTTTGCCAACACCCTGATCCGCATGGCCGAGCAAAGCCCCGCGGGCATGCCTGTGTGGCCGCTCCAGGGAACGGAGACGGGCACGATGACCGGCTATCACTCGGCAAGCGTCATCAGTGAAGCAATCGTCAAAAGTCTACCCGGAATCAATGCCGAGAGGGCATACCGCGTGATGATGCAACGGGCGGTAGCGGAAAACTACGAGGGCCTCGGCTACTATCGCCGCCTGGGCTATATTCCAGCAGACCGCGAAGGAGAATCCGTCTCCAAGACTTTTGAATATTGCTATAACGACTGGGCTATCTCTCACGTAGCCGAAAAGCTGGGGCACCATGACGAAGCGGCGATGCTGCGCAACCGCTCAACCAATTACCGGCACTACTTCAACCCAGCCAGCGGTTTCATGGAGCCCAAGCTTGAGAACGGCGAATGGGCGCAGCCATTCGATCCGATAGAGATGGGCCACAGCAAGAAGTGGCGTGACTACACCGAATCGAATGCCTGGCAGACGACCTTCGGGACGATGCATGATCCAGCGGGATTGATCGCACTCTTCGGAGGGCGCGAACCGTTTCTGACGAAGCTCGATGCATTGTTCACGGTTCCCTCTACGCTGCCGCCTGACGCACCTCCCGACATTGCGGGCATGGTTGGCCAATACGCTCACGGCAATGAACCATCGCATCACATTGCCTATCTCTATGCATACGCGGGCGTTCCCTGGAAGACCCAGGCGCGCGTACGCTCGCTTATGGACACGATGTACAGAGATGATCCTAACGGCATGGAAGGTAATGAGGATGTCGGCCAGATGTCGGCGTGGTTCATCCTTTCAGCGCTGGGCTTCTATGCGGTCGATCCTGTAGGAGGCAACTACATCCTCGGCTCGCCACTGGTGCAACATGCGGTGGTTGAACTCCATGGCGGCCGGCAACTTGTAATCGACGTCAAGCGCAGCGATCCGACCCACGCCTATGTGCATTCGTTCACGCTCAACGGCCAGCCTCAGCAGCGAGCCTGGTTTCGTCATGCGGAGATTGCCGAGGGCGGCCACATCGGGCTGGAGCTGGGGCCAAACCCGAACACCTCATTCGGAGCCGATCCCCAGCAAGCTCCACCTTCTCTGAAAGTCTGAAGGATTCGCCATTCATCATCACTGCGCCGGCGGTTGTGTGCTATCGCGCACGCCGTCGGCCAGCAGGTGGACAAAAAAATAAATGATTCGCAAGGCGGACGAAAAAACATCGACGTCAATTGCAGGGCCGCGCTAGAGGCCTCACTTACTCATCGTTTCCCAATACGTGCGCAAATGAGTAAGTGTGTAATTTTCCGCCACACTTACTCATGATATTTGTCGATAAATAAAATACTTACTCATTTATTTTGTATTGAAGAGCAAATGAGTAAGTGTGCGACTCCCAAAACGAAAAATTCCTGTGCAGGCGTATTACGGCTTAGCTTAAAAAGGCCATGCAACACCCGCTGCTTTGTCAACCTCGCTCACTAGCTCTTTCGAGTGCTTTATCACTAATCCTCAATGGCTTGGTCGCTTCAGCTAAATTGAAAACTTCATCTTCGCTATACCACTTCGCAATGTTGCCTTCAAACTTCAGTTCATAGAATTTCTTATTGGTTGGTCCTCTGCCAATCGCAATGATTTCGCCCTGCACCGTTTGCTTCGTCTCGTTTATTACAAGCGCTACATCCCGAACATTAAATCCCGGCATTTTAGGTGGCAACAGTTCTTCAAGATATACCTTGAAGATTTCTCCATTGATTTGAATTTTGGCAGCTACTGCATTGCCCATTTGACTGTAAACGTAGTCTCTAAATTCCGCTACGACTTCTTCACCATTGTCGCGATTCCAGAAAACCAGAGCACCTTGCTTAAATTCCATGCTTCCTCCGCCTCAGAGCATAGCTCAAATTGCCGCTGGAAAAGGCGGCACATAAACGCACCAAAGCAATGTGTTATTTCCTGCTTATTGGATATATTGCTGCTTTTGACACACAAATTTAGCATCAAAACATGCATTTAAGTCTTTTATTTTGTGATTGGTAGCGCCATCGGGGATCGAACCCGAACTCTCCGCCTTGAGAGGGCGGCGTGTTAACCAATTACACCATGGCGCCAAAAGATGAGTCAGCGTGGGCGCTACCGACTCTTTTGAGTTTATCAGAACTTGAGCCATCCATAGGCGAAGGCAGTCCACAAATCTGCTGGATGAATCATTCCATGCCGCAAGGCATCAAGTAATCAGGATACTAACGATGCCGCCACTGTCTCATCTAGCTCATACCCCTCTTTCCGTGCTCGACCTTGCCCCGGTAAAACAGGGCCGGTCCATTACGCAGACCTTCCATGAAACTCTGGACCTTGCTCAACACGCCGAAGCCTGGGGATACAAGCGCTACTGGCTCGCCGAGCATCACAATCTCGCTTCGGTTGCCTGCTCCGCCACATCGGTGCTCATCGGTTACGTTGCTCAAGGAACCTCGACCATCCGCGTCGGCTCCGGCGGCATCATGTTGCCCAACCACGCTCCGCTCGTGATCGCGGAACAGTTTGGCACTCTTGAAAGCCTCTACCCCGGACGCATCGACCTTGGCTTGGGCCGCGCACCCGGAACCGACTTCCCAACCATGCACGCACTGCGTCGCGAACTGCGCAATGGCGACAACTTCCCGGAACTGCTCGATGAATTGCGTGAGCTCTTCGCCGAACCAAAACCGAATCAAGCGGTTCGCGCGCTGCCGGGAGCGGGCCTCAATATCCCCATCTGGCTTCTCGGATCGAGCGGCTTCAGCGCGCAGCTTGCCGGACACCTGGGCCTTCCCTTCGCGTTTGCCGGACACTTCATGCCGGAGAACACACTGCCTGCGCTCGATATCTACCGGCGAAGCTTCCAGCCCTCAGAGGTGCTCGACCGCCCGTACACGATGGTCGGCGTCCCCGTTCTCACCGCCGATACCGATGCAGAAGCTCAGTATCTTTCCACGACGGAATACATCAACGTACTGCGCCTGATTCGCAATCAACTAGCCCCGCTCTCGCCACCAGTTCCCACTGTGGAAGGCCTGGCAAACAGCTTCGAACAGGCAGCAATCGCATCGAAACGCGCGGCGGCCATTGTCGGCAGCCGTGAAACGGTGCGCGGCAAGCTCGAGGCGTTCCTTGATGAAACACGAGCCGACGAACTCATCATCATGAGCAATCCGTATGAGCACGCAGCCCGTCTGCGTTCGTATGAAATTGTCGCGGGGATTGTAAAGGAAGCTACGGCGGGAAATCAGCAGGCACAGTTAACGGCGGTGAGGTAGTTCCTCTGACATGATTCAGACACTGAACGAAGTGAAGGAGAAGAATCCCGGCAACCTACCGGCAAGCCAGGATCCCCGGGATTCTTCGCTACGCTCAGAAGGATGACCTCATCCGGATGAGGTCGTCAGAATCCATTGCTACATTTCAGATGCCGAGCTTCTTCACTTCATCCGTATAGTACTTGCGGTAGAGAATGTCCCATTCCTGGCTACCTTCGAGAATAACCTTCCGCTGCGATTCGATCTTCTGCCGCGCGGCCTGATCGATGCGCATCTCCTGCGTCAAAAGGTTTTCCAGCGCCTTGCGCGCCTCCTGGCGAATCGTATTGCGATCCTCAAGAAACTCGGCCTCATCGGTTTCGGCGAGCGTGTCAGCCACCACGTGCGCCAGTTTGTTCAACTTGTCGCGCGAGATTCTCACAGCACCGCCTTATATTTCCGCGCCAGTTCCTGCTTCACCTTCTTGAACATCTCAGGGTAGCTTGCGCCTGTTTTCCGCATGTCATCCTGATAAGCCTCAAGAATGACGCGGACCTCTTCGTTGATGCGGTCTTCGAGCTGCAGCTCCTCGAGGAGACCGTTGTAGATGCGCTCTTCCACCGCCTTGGGCTTGTCGGCGCGAATCATCTTCGCATCGATGAGGTGCTTGGCCGTGTGGCGCGCCAGATATCCTACATATTCCTTCGAGAAAATCATTGATCTCCTTTGGAATATAGCACATGGAACGCTGCAAAAACCCTTCAGGTCTGGATGACAGGCCTGAAGGGCATCCGGTGAAAAGCAGTGATTCGCTGATTCTGCATGGAGCAGGCTGCCGGTCGCGTCAGCCAGCAATAATCTCCAGCTTCTCCGATGGAATCTCTTTCAGCTGCTGCTCGTTGAGGTTGAGGTGCGCCATCGCCATCTCCGGCGGAATCCTGCGAATCCAGTTATTCAGCGAAAAATCCTCGAAGCGCGCGCTCTTGAATATCTCCAGAAACACCAGGTCCGAATCGCCCGTGTTCTCAATGTAGTGACCCGCCACCGCTGGCACAAATCCAACATCGTTGGCGTTGAAGTTCATCGTGCGCGCCTTCCCCGACGAGGCAAAGACCGTCATCACGCCGCTTCCGCTCAGGTAATACTGCCACTCAGATGCATTGGGATGCCAGTGCAGTTCGCGCATCGCTCCCGGCTTTACCCTTACCAGCGCTGCTGCTACCGTCTTCGATGCCGGAAAGTTGCGCGCATCCACGACGCGCGCCGAGCCGCCTTCCGTCTCCTTCGTGGGAGGCATGGCTTCCAACTTAAAGGTATAGGAAACAGTCGATTCCACTGCCTTGCCGCCGACAGCCTGCTTGTCCCGCTCCAGCGAGCCCGGAATCTTTCCCGGAAAAATATAAAGCTCGTCATCCGGCAGCGCTGCCAGCTGCGCCTGCGGCAGCTTAAAGTTCTTCGCCAGGACCGAGGACGGCGTGTGCGCAACCCAGTCGGAAATAAGAAATGTCTGATACTCGGAAAACAACCCTTCATCGAAGACCAGCAGAAACTCGCACCCGTCCGGACCCAGCCCCTGAATCGAATGCGGAAAGCCGGCCGGAAAAAACCACAGATCGCCCTTTTCTACATCGTCGATAAAAATGGTCCCATCCGGATTCAGCACGGTGACGCGCGCCTTGCCGTAAATCATGTAAGCCCACTCATTCGCCGTATGCCAGTGCAGCTCGCGATAACTCCCCGCCGTCAGCCGCATGTTCACGCCCGCAAGATCCGTCGAGTCCGGAAGATCCCGCTGCGTCACCTGTCGCGTCCATCCGCCTTCCTGCACGCGCCTGTGTGACAGATCGAACGAGTACCAGAAGGGCCGCACATCGCCTTTATCCGTTATAGGAGGCAGCTCCGAACTCGGATTTTCATCGGCCAGAGCCTTATTCACCGGTCCCGGATTGCTCGCCGAATGATCTTCCCGTCCCTTCTGCATCGTCTCCCGGCTCTGCCCTTCGGCACTCATGCCTGTGAATGCAGCCACGGCCAGCGCGCCTGCTCCAAGACCTAAAAAATTCCGCCTGTTTACTTCTCCCGCATGGAGTTCCGCGTTCTTCTGCTCGCTCATCTCATTTCCCTCTCTGGATCTCGATCCGCCTGCCCGATACGGCTGATCTGTCCTTGAAATCAAGTAAATGCTTGAAATACAATTCCGTCCAATCGATTGTTTAGCACTCTGTAATCGATTTTCTTTATAAGAAAAAAGACCGCTGTCAACTCTGACCGGTAGAGAATTTTCTTCCCATCAGCTTCGACAACTCCAGGAAGTTCCGCACCAGCGGAGAGGTATCTTCACTGCGCACGGCAACGCCAATCTCCGACAACATTTTTCCCGGCAATGGTTTTGCCGCCACTCCCTGCTGCAACCGTTTTTTCACCAGTCCACTCGGAACGACGGCGACACCGGCTCCCGCTGCTACCAGGGCAATCGTTGTATACATATCTCCCGTCTCCTGCACCACATGTGGACTGAAGCCTGCTTGCGTAAAGATGCTCACCCATCGGTCATAAAAACCGGGCGCCCATTGGCGCGCATACGCGATGAATGGTTCATCCTGCAATGCCGGCAGACGGAAATGTTTTGCTTTCGCAAGAGGGTGACTCTCCGGCAGGATTAGCGCGAACGGCTCCCTGTGCATCGCCATGATCGTAAGATCCTTGGCTACCGCTGGCAGACGAACATAGCCCACATCGATTGAATGCTCCTGCAGGGACGCAAGCTGCATCACCGTTCGCAGATTCTGCAACTCGAGCTTCACCCTGGGATATTTTCTGCGATACGCCAGCACAATCGACGGAACAAGGTCCATCGCCGCCGAGGCGACAAAGCCGATACGCAGAACGCCCAGATCGCCGGCAGCCGCCCGGCGCGCCGATTCGGCAGCCAACTCGGCCTGAGCCAGCGTCGCCTGCGCCTGGTCCAGAAATACCTCGCCGGCAGTGCTCAGCCGCACCGAGCGCCGGTCGCGCTCCAGCAACTGCGTTCCGAGTTCACCTTCGAGCGCCTGAATCTGCGCGCTCAGCGCAGGCTGCGAGAGGTGCAGAAAACGCGCCGCCTGAATAAAGCTCAGCCGTTCCGCAACAGCAACAAACGATCGAAGATGCCGCAATTCCATGGCAGAAGAAGTGTACTAGCTCCGCGACATGTTCCTAACTCTTCACCGCCGCCCGATGCGGACAGCTTGCCGTATTGAGGCATCCCTCAGCCAGCACCAGCCGCTCCACAGGTCGTCCATGCACCAGATGCTCCGTCACAATCTCGTCCACATCCGCGGGCGTCACAAACCCGTACCACACCGCTTCGGGGTATACCACCACTGTCGGCCCATGCTCGCACTGATCGAGACACCCGGCCTTATTCGCACGAACCGTGTTCTTTAGACCGGCATCCTTAATCTTGTCCTTGAAGATCGCATGCAGTTCGCCCTTGCCATCGTTCGTACAGGAAGGCCGTGCGCTCCCCGGCTCTCGAATATTGGTGCAAACAAAAATGTGCCGCTCAAACTTCGCCAAATCCTCGTCTCCTGTTTCCATCCTACAATCGGAGAAACTTCCCGGTTTTCCACCCGCTGTTTCTGAGACAATAAGCGATTGATGATGATGCAACCTGACGACCTCCTTTCGCTCAAAGACGACATGATCGCCTTCATTGAAGGCCATGGAATGCGACGCCTCCCTGGCTATGTTGGCGACGACGTGCCCACCGTGATGTGGGAAGACGACGCCAACCCTGACAGCTGGAAGGACTTCGTCG
>JAATFH010000084.1 GCA_015655315.1 Terriglobales bacterium | reverse complement strand
ATTCTTGTCGATTATGCCGTCGGCATCGACGCCGCGGTTGAACATCTGACCAACCTGGGTCATAAAGCGATCAGCTTCATCTCCGGTCCGATCTCGCTCACATCAGCGCGCATCCGCAAGCGTGCATTTATCAATAGCCTGAAACACAGCGGAATCAAGCTCGAGGCTCACTTTATCGAGCAAGGCAACCATCGCACCGATGGAGGACATGAGGCGATGTCGCGCCTGCTCGATCACAAAGTACGTCCCACGGCGGTTCTCGCGTCCAACGATATGACGGCCATCGGAGCGATGGGCGCAATCTTCGAGCGCGGACTCAGTATTCCGAAAGATATTTCCATTATCGGATTCGATGATATTGAGCTGAGCGCCTTTACCCAGCCGGCGCTCACTACGGTACGGCTGTCCCGGCAGGAAATCGCCAAGTTGGCCTTTCGAGCGCTTTACAACACCTATCAATCCGGTGCGACTAAGGGAACCGAATACACAATTCAGCCGTCCCTGATTGTGCGCAAGTCAACCGGACCGGTACCTGCTGGTAAACGCTAGGCACTATCGACATATAGAACACCTTAACTGTCATCCTGAGCGGAGTATGGCGCGTTTTTAGCGCCGTACGTAGTCGAAGGATCTGCTTTTTCCTGGGTCCGCCCACATCTTCGCTCACCGAAAAGAAAAACAGATCCTTCGCCTCTGCTCAGGATGACAATTCCTTGTTGAAATAAATACTTTCGTTTGCGCTTACATGTCGATACCGCCTGGCCTTTCAGTTATTCAATCCGTTCATGGCGGTACGCAGCCGCAGTAAGCACCTCTCCTATCTCTCGGATGTGCTCATATCCGCGCGTTTCGAGAGTGAAATCGATGACCGTGTCGCCCAGGTTCACACCGTAATAGGCGCGGTCATGCGCGGTCTGCACAATATTTGCTCTCACATCGGCGAGAATCTTCGTGAGCTGATGCAACGCGCCGGGCCTGTCGGTGAGGTGAATCCGCACTCGTGTGCGGCGGCCGTCTTTCACCAGACCGCGTTCGATGATCTTGGCCAGCAGGCTGACATCGATATTGCCACCGCCTACCAGCACCCCTGTAGTCTGGCCGTCCAGCGAAGTCTTGCGCTGCAATAACGCAGCCAGGGCAACGGCACCCGCGCCTTCCGCCAGAGTCTTTTCCCGTTCCAACAGGATCAGAATGGCCTTGGCGATCTCTTCCTCATCGACCGTCACGATTTCATCGACATACCGTTGCACCAGGGACAAGGTCAGGTCGCCGGCGCGGCGTACCGCGATGCCATCCGCTATCGTCGCTTCGGCAGGGATCGTGACCGGCTTGCCCGCTTCCGTTGCGCGCAGCATCGAAGGCAGACGCTCCGTCTGTACTCCAACGACGCGGATGTTCGGATTGCTCTCCTTGATGGCACAGGCAACGCCGCTGATCAGTCCGCCGCCGCCGATGGGAATTACAACGGCCTCAAGCCCGGGGATCTGTTCGAGCATTTCCAGACCGATGGTTCCCTGCCCTGCTATCACCTCGGCATCGTCAAATGGATGAAGAAAAGTCATCCCGTCGGCCTCGGCCTGGCGCGTTGCTTCCGCAAAGGCCTCGTCATAGTTGGCGCCGTGCAGCACCACCTCTGCACCAAATCCAGTGGTCGAGGATACCTTGACGAGAGGCGTCATCAGCGGCATGACGATGCGCGCCTTGATGCCGCGCCGGGTGGCGTGAAATGCCACAGCCTGAGCGTGGTTCCCTGCGCTTGCGGCAATCACCCCGTGCGATTTCTCAGCTTCCGTAAGAGTAAGAATCTTGTTAAGGGCTCCGCGTTCTTTAAAGGCTCCCGTGCGCTGCAGGTTATCGAGTTTGAGAAAAACCTGCTGCCCTGTCATCTCCGATAAAGCGGCGGAGTATGGCGCGGGTGAACAATAAATCAAGCGGCTGATCCGCTCTCGTGCTGCCTGTACATCGACTAACGACACGCTCATGGCTTGCAACATTCTCCTGGAAATGAAAAAGCCACCAGCCCGTTGCGGGTGGTGGCTAGATTCTGTTTCTAATCTCTCGTCGCCTTACGCACCCGCACATTGTTCGAAAGTAATTCGAATCATGCCAATGCAAATGGAAATCGCAGCCGTGCCTACCTGTGGAACAGGATATAAAACTTCGCGATGCTGCTTGCTGCATTCCATCATGACTGACTTATCAGTATCAGAGAGGCGCGGCAGAGTCAAACTCTTACCCCACCCGTAAAGACAGCATACGGCCGGTGACTGCCAAAGAAATAAGCCAGTTCGCGGTAGTCTTCCGCATCGTGAAGTACGAAATCAGCGATCTTGCCGGGTTCGAGACTGCCGATCTCATGCCCGCGATTCAGACTCCACGCTGCGTTGATCGTGGCTGCAGTTATTGCTTCTGCCGGAGTCATCTTCATCTGCGTGCAGGCGAGAGACAGAATCATCGTCATCGAAACGGTGGGCGATGATCCCGGATTGAAGTCCGTAGCAACCACGACCGGCAATCCAGCGTCGATCATGGCACGTGCAGGCGCATATTTCTGCGATCCAATCGCATACACCGAACCCGGCAGCAGCACTGGCTGCACCCCAGTTTCTTTCATCGCAGCGATGGCCTGTGGTGTCGTCTGCTCCAGATGGTCTGCCGTCTTCGCGCCGAGTTTTGCGGCAAGCTCTACCGCTCCATTCGATGTGAATTGATCGGCGTGGACGCGTAAACCCAGACCATAACGCTTCGCGGCAGTCAGCAGGCGCTCGGCCTGGGCCACGCTGAAAACCTTCGACTCGCAAAAGACATCGCAAAACTCCGCCAGCTTCTCTGCGGCGACGACAGGAATCATTTCGTTAACGACCAGATCGACGTAATCATCTGACCGCGTCTTGTACTCATCGGGAATCTCGTGAGCCCCGAGGAAGGTCGGAACGCAACGCAGAGGTATCGTCTCTGCAGTAGCGCGAATTGCCCGCAACAACTTTAACTCGTCATCCACCGTCAAACCGTATCCGGATTTCGCTTCGACGGTCGTGGTGCCGCATTCCAGAAACCAGCGAGCATATTTCTGCCCTGTTGCTACCAGTTCATGTTCCGTGGCTTCGCGTGTACGCCGAACAGTAGAGCGTATGCCGCCTCCGCGCTCCGCGATCTGCTGATAAGTCATGCCTGCGCAGCGCATCTCGAACTCATCGGCGCGGTTGCCGGCAAATACGAGATGCGTATGAGCATCTACGAATCCTGGCATTACGACCCGCCCGCCTGCGTCGACAACCTGCGTTCCCTGTGCAGCGAGAGGTTCAATGTCGCCTCTCCAGCCTGCGGCAGCAATGCGCCCCTCAACTACAAGCATTGCGCCATCGTTGACGATATGTAGATCGCGCAATGCATCGCCGACACGGGGACTCGCTGGCCCAGCCATAGTCACCAGTTGCGAGCAATTCGTAACAAGCAGAGGCGGAAACTCAGCCATGCGAACGTTCCAGAAGGCCGGAGGCAAAGGACAACAGGCTTGCCGCTGCAGCCATCGCCGTGACTTCGTTGCTGTCGCGCGTGGGGTCGATTTCAACCAGATCCATCACTCGCACCTTGGGATGCGCACCAAAAAGATAGGCCGCACGGCGGACGTCTAGCGGCGTCAGTCCGCCAGGCCGTGAGCCCGCCGTAGCGGGAGCAAAGGCTCGATCCATCACGTCAAGGTCGAGATCTACATAGATTTTTTCAACTCGATGTGAAAGCTGGCGCAATGCTCGCTCGACAGTCGTTTCCATGCCCTCTTCCGCAACCTGCTCCACTGGAATGACGCTGATACCGGCATCTTCGGCAACCTGAAAGTATGCTGCGGAATTAGCGAAAGACTGGATGCCGATTTGCACGATATTTTCACCGGGCAGGCCATCGTCGAGTAGCGCGCGAACCGGATTTCCATTGCGCAATCCACCCTCCAGCGTGCGCAGATCGAGATGCGCATCCAGGGTAAGTAACCCGCACTGTTGCAAATTCCCGTGCATGCCCCGCATCGCCGGACGGGTGATGGAATTGTCTCCGCCAAGCAGCACGACTGCGCTGGCGGCGATCACTGCATCGTTAACCGCCTGCTCAATTGGCTGCTGAGCAGCCTCAACCTGGAGACGCGCCAGCGGCAGGTCACCCAGGTCTTCTATCTTCAAATCGCGGATATCGCAGCCATGAACTATGTCACAGGTACTGAATCGCTTGAGCGCATCACGAATGGCCTGTGGCGCAAGATCGCATCGGCTCGGCGTGATGGAACCCAATGTAAGCGGCAAACCCAGCACACGCAGCAATCCACGCCCTGAGTTGGCGTATTGCCCTGTGAGCCATGCATACGCGCGCGGCCAGTGTATGTCTTCGTGAACCTGGCTCACACGCCACCCTCATTCATGGGAATGCGAAGTTTCTTGTCTTTTGCAAACTCAATTGCTTTCTCATAGCCCGCATCGACATGACGCATCACGCCCGTGCCGGGGTCAGTGGTCAGCACGCGTTCGAGGCGTTGTGCGGCGAGGTCGGAGCCGTCGGCGACGACGACCATGCCGGCGTGGTGCGAATAGCCGATACCAACGCCGCCGCCGTTATGGATGCTCACCCACGATGCTCCTGCCGCGGTGTTCACCAACGCATTCAGCAGTGGCCAATCGGCAACCGCGTCGGAACCATCGAGCATACCCTCCGTTTCGCGATAGGGCGACGCGACGGAGCCGGCATCGAGGTGGTCCCGACCAATGACGATGGGAGCGCTGATCTCACCCTTGCGAACAAGCTCGTTCATGGCGACGCCGAATTTCGCCCGTTGTCCGTAGCCGAGCCAGCAGAT
>JAATFH010000521.1 GCA_015655315.1 Terriglobales bacterium | reverse complement strand
CGTCGTCTGCACACCATCATGGAGCGCGTCCTCGATGAGATCAGCTTCCTCGCCCCCGACCTCGGCAAGGCGGCAAAGAGCGAGAGCAATGTGATCGATCTGGCGGCCAGTGTCGAGCAGAACGGAGCCACCGTCCCACTGCCGATCATCGAACGCGAAACCGCAACAGGCCGCGAGAGAGTAGCTGTTATCGACCCGGAATACGTGCGTCAGATGGTCGCTGCAATCGTCAAGGATCAGGACCTGTCGCGCTACATTTTGTGAGATAGCGCTGCCATAAAAGATGGTTTCCTCATAAAGAGGCCGTCATAAAGAGGCCGTCATTCTGAGCGCGCAATCCGCGCGAAAGAATCCAGCGGCCGCTTCGAGTGCGAATGCTCGTGCAGTCTTAGGTTGTCATCCTGAGCCGCGGCGAAGGATCTGTTTTCTTTTCGGTTAGTAGAAATTTAGGCGAAACCAAGGGAAAAGCAGATCCTTCGACTGCATATGACGCAAAAAGACGCGTCATATTCCGCTCAGGATGACAACCAAGGCGTTCAACAATCCAAGGCGTTCAACAACCCAAAGTGTTTCATGTATCGATACGTCCGTGCCCGCCACAACTCCAACCCAGGCGAACATCCTACGAAGCATCGCTCGTCGTGTGATCGAGAATGATTTTCCATCCCTCCGCCGTCTTTTTCCACACCAGCGAGTAGACACCCGAAGCGTCGCCTCCGCCCGCCGCACTGCGCGCCAGATGAAACTTCCCCGTCACCAATGCGTAATCCGCTCCGAGCATGCGCACGTTCAAATCAGAAAAATCAAGAGTCCCCATCGACTCTTTCGTCGAATAGCTGGTCTTATACCGCTCTAGCACCTGTTGCCAGCCGTGCTGTACGGTTTTACCGATAAACGTCGTCTCCGGCGAGTTCTCGTAGCCCCGCATGAATGCTTCCGTGTCGCCCCGGTTCCACGCAGCAACCTGGTCCGTGAGCACCTGCTTGATCGCGATCTCCGCATCCTGGGCGAAAGCCAATTTCTGCGGAACGAGACACAGCACAACAAACGCACAGACAATAGCAAACCGCATTTTCGATCGTTTCATCGTTTTCCTTGCGTGCAAGAATCCTTCAGCGAACTCCAAGATAGTCTGAATGGCAATCGCAAAAAATTCCACGGCTAAATTGCAACGGACTTTCTCACCTCAAATACACCCCTGAGAAAGGGAGCGGTCTGGATGTTCTTGGTTGTTCCCGGTATCAACGCGACCTACAATAAACCATGCCAGCCGCAAAGACAGTCCATACCGTCTGCTCGCATGATTGCCCCGACTCCTGCGCAGTCCTCGTCACCATCGACGAAGCCGGACGAGCAACGCGCGTGCAGGGTGATCCAAAGCACCCGGTCACTCAAGGATTTCTCTGCGGCAAGGTAGCCAAATATCTCGACCGCGTCTACTCGCCCGACCGTCTGCTCTATCCCATGCGCCGTCGCCGCGGAGTCACGAAAGGCCCGCTGCCACAGGGACGCGAAATAGAAGCCTTCGAACGCATCTCGTGGGACGAAGCGCTCGACACCATCGCAGCCAACCTGCAAACGATCAGCGATGAACACGGCCCGGAATCGATCCTGCCCTATTCCTATGCCGGAACCATCGGCGTCCTCGGGTACGGCTCCATGGACCGCCGCTTCTTTCACCGCCTCGGAGCCTCGCAGCTCGACCGCACCATCTGCTCGACCGCAGGCGGAGACGCGCTCGTCTCCGTTTACGGACGCAAGCTCGGCACCGACACCGAACACTTCCCGCATGCGCGCTACATCATCGCCTGGGGAGCGAACGTCCACGGCAACAACATCCACCTCTGGCCCATGATCGAAGAAGGCCGCCGCAACGGCGCGAAGCTCATCGTCATCGATCCGTACAAGACGCGCACAGCCAGGCTCGCCGACTGGCACATCGCCATCAACCCTGGAACGGACGTCGCGCTCGCCCTGGGCATGATGCACGTCATCCTGCGCGACGGTCTGGAAGACGCGAGCTACATCGCCGAGAACACGCATGGCTTCGCAGAACTCAAGCAGCGCGCCGCCGGCTACACGCCCGAACGCGTCTCGCAGTGGACAGGCATCCCCGCAGCCGACATCGAATGCCTCGCCCGCGAATACGCGACTACAACGCCGTCCGTCATCCGCATGAACTATGGCATCCAGCGCAGCCAGAACGGCGGGACAGCCGCTCGCACGGTGGCCATGCTCCCTGCGCTCACGGGCGCCTGGAAGCACCTCGGCGGCGGCCTGCAGCTTTCGACCAGCGGCGCTTTTTCCTGGGACAAAGTAACGTTAGAGCGCCCCGACCTGATGCTCGCAAGTCCTCTTCAACGCCACGCGCGCATCGTCAATATGTCGGAGCTGGGCCGCGCTCTCACCGAACTCAGCGACCCGCCGGTGAAAGCCCTCTTCGTCTACAACTCGAACCCCGCCGCCGTCGCGCCCGACCAGTCCCAGGTCCTGCGTGGCATGGCGCGGCCCGACCTCTTCACCGTCGTCCACGAGCAGTTCTTCACCGACACGGCCGACTACGCTGACATCCTGCTCCCCGCGACCACCTTCCTCGAACACAAGGATGTGCAGGGAGCTTACGGCCATTACTATGTCCAGATTTCAAACCAGGCGATAGCCCCGCTCGGCGAAGCCCGCTCCAATGTCGCTCTGTTTTCGGAACTGGCCCAGCGCATGGGCTTCACCGAGCCATGCTTCCGCGACACCGCCGACGACCTTATCGCGCAGGCCCTCCGCACCAGCCAGCCCGAAAAGCAGGACAAGTGGATGGCAGGTATGACCGAAGCGACGCTGAACGCCGCCGGAGGCCACCAGCGCCTGCAATTCGCCTCCGAGAAAGACGGCCAGCCCTTCCTGCCTTTCGCGACCGGCCCATTTCCGACGCCAAGCGGCAGGATCGAATTTTTCTCCGAAGCCCTGGCCGCCAAAGGCCTCGATCCATTGCCGGCCTTCGTTCCCCCGGAAGAATCGCGCCACACCCGGCAGTCCGCATATTCGCTCGAATTCCTGCCACGCAAAGCCGACCACTACATGAATTCGACCTTTGCCAACCTGCCGGGACACCAGGTTATGGAAGCGGCCCACACCAACTATCTGGAGATGCACACCAGCGACGCAGCCGCGCGCGGCATCTGCGAAGGCGACAAAGTTGAAATCTTCAACGACCGCGGAACCCTGCAAATGAACGCCCACGTCCACGGCCATCTGCCGCCGGGCGTCGTTGCCAGCCGCCTCAACTGGAACAAGCTGTCGCCCGGCGGCAACAACGTAAACCTGCTCACCTCGCAGGCGCTGACCGACATCGGCGGCGGTGCCACCTTCTACTCCACGCTCGTCGAAGTGCGAAAAGTCACCGCTGTAGCAGCGAAAACTCCTTCATTCCGATAGACTAAAGGCGGACTAATCGATGCCGTTCGCTGCGGGTTTCCAATGCGCTGGCTGTGGGGAGTGGAATGAAACTGTGGTTGACGAGTCAGCCGGCGGAAAGCAGTCCTATGTCGAGGATTGTCAGGTCTGTTGCAAACCAAACCTTCTCAGAATCGTCTGGAATGATGAAGGCTTCGATATCCATGCAGAATTGGAAAGCTAGCGGCAGTCGCGGCAGGGGGATCAGCGTTCCCCGATGACCGGCAAGCGACGCAAAATTACTCCGGGGTTGGGAACTGCGCCTCCGGTCACTTATAATCGCCTTTTCCTCAAGTTGGGCCTGATTTTTTGCAGTGAGGGTGTGCCTATTTTTCCCGTCATGCGAGAGAGCGTAAGCTCTCCAATCAAAACAAGCCAGATTGCGAGCCGCAGATTTCGCCGCACGCTGAAGCCGTTGGCCTTCGTTCTTCTTTGCTTCACTGTCTTTTCGGCATGGGCACAGCAGCAAACGATCACCCAGATTCGCGTTATCGGCAACCGCCGCATCCCCAAGGAGACCATCGTCGCCCGCCTCTTCAGTCATGAAGGCGAGCCCTTCGATCCGACGACTGTCGAGCGCGACTTCAACTCCCTCTGGAACACCGGCTACTTCGAAGATGTCCGCATCGAGCGCGAGGACAATCCCAAGGGCGGCATTATTCTCGACATCTATGTCCGCTAAAAGGCGACGATCCGGGAAATTAACTACAAGGGTCTGAACTCGGTCACGCAATCTGACGTTCTCGACCGCCTGAAGAAGGAAAAGGTCGGCTTCTCCGTCGAGAGCCAGTACGATCCCACGCGCATCGCCCG
>JAATFH010000308.1 GCA_015655315.1 Terriglobales bacterium | reverse complement strand
CTGGAGTTCGGGCGAGAAGACCTGTCCCTCGCTCGCCTGGCAGAAGCACACTTCGATGCAATCGCGATTCTCGCGGAAGCAGACAGGCAATGCGAGCCGAACGCTCTATATGGAGTGTGGGCATCGGAACGATCAGGACAAGAACTCAAACTGATTGAAACGCCTGCAGGTTTGGTAGTGCGCGGAACGAAGAGGTTCTGTAGCGGTGCCGGCATCGTCGATCGGGCTCTCGTTACCATCCAGGCACCGAACCCTTATCTCGTCGATGTTGATCTTCGCAGTCATTCAGAGCAAATCAATATAAATTCTTCAGATTGGAAAACTTCTGCCTTTTCGCTTGCCAATACCGCCACTGTCACCTTCGCTGATTCTCCGATTGAGAAAGACGCTGTCGTCGGAGAGCGCGGCTTTTATCTCAATCGTTCTGGATTCTGGCATGGTGCGTGCGGACCTGCGGCATGTTGGGCAGGTGGGGCCATCGGACTGGTCGACTATGCGCAAACACAGACACGATCCGACGCCCATACGATGGCACATCTCGGAGCAATGATCGCCCTGGAGTGGTCGATGCGCACGCTTCTCGAAGGTGCGGGACGAGAAATAGATCAGAGCCCGTCCAACGTCAGATCAGCGCGCATACGAGCTCTTAGCTTGCGACATTTGATCGAACAGGCATGCAGCGAGATTCTCACGCGGTTCGGTCGTGCATACGGACCTCATCCGCTGGCCTTCGTAGCAGAGACTGCGAATCGGACGCAGGAGTTAACGATCTATCTACGCCAATCTCATGCCGAACGGGACCTCGCAGTACTTGGGGATGAGGCAAGGAATAAAACAGATTTATAGCTTTGCCAAAGCCATGGAAGTAGTTCGCGACTTGCCTACTGCTGAATTTGCGCGGCGCTAGGCTCTTGGGGAAAGAAGCGGCGAATACGCTACATTATCGAGATTCCTGCGAAAGGACAAGCACACTGCAAGTAAGGAGGAAAGCGTGGGACTCTTCGAAGGCATTCTAGTCCTGATGGTCGTGGCAGTGATCCTGCTGCAGGTCTCCAGACGCTTCTGCCTTCCGTATCCATCCCTGCTGGCACTGGCAGGCGTGGCAATCGCTGCCATGCCGTTTTTGCCGACGATTGTTCTCGAGCCTGATCTCGCCCTCGCGATCTTTGTCACCCCAGCACTGTTCGATGCCGCCTACGACACAACACCACGGGATCTAAGGAAGCATTGGCTCCCGTTGTTGATTCTGGCGGTGGCAGCAGTCATCATCACCATGCTCGTGGTCGGAACTGTTGGCCACTTTATGGCCCGCCTGGGCTGGGCTGCTGCCTTCACGCTTGGCGCGATTGTCGCTCCCCCAGACGCTTCGGCCGTGAGCGCCGTGCTAAACAGATTTCCACTGCCGAGGAGAACACTGCTGATCCTTGAGGGCGAGAGCCTGTTGAACGATGCCACGGCTCTCTTGTTGTTTGGTACAGTCCAGGCGGTGGCATTACACAGCACATCGTCCACCTGGCAGACCATCGGCCCACTTTTGTTGGCGATTCCGGGTGGAACGCTTCTGGGGTTCATTCTCGGCAAGCTGTTTCTCGTAGTCGCACGCTGGACGGCGGGGACCTTATCCGCTTCTATCGCGGAGGTGTCCGTCACGTTCGGTGCATGGATACTCAGCGAGAAGCTTCACGTGTCGCCCATTCTCTCTGTAGTTGTGCTTGCTATGACGATTGCCAGGAGCGCTCCCAGTCAGGAATCTCCCCGTGACCGGGTGCATTCAACCGCACTATGGGGCTCACTTACCTTTATCTTGAGCACTCTCGCCTTTCTGCTGCTGGGAATGCAGGTGCTCGACGTCTCTGAGCATCTTTCCGGCGTCAGTCTCAAGACCGCGATCTACTTTGGCGCCGCCGTGTTTCTCACGACGGTGACCGTGCGCATCGCCTGGGTCTTCCTTTACCGCGTCAGCGTGGAACGCGCGATGGCCAGCACCGATACGCCACTCCCACCCGCCAAAGTGAGCTTTCTTACCTCATGGTGCGGTGTCCGCGGCATTCTCACGATCGCCACAGCTTCCGCATTACCACCGAGTTTTCCGGGCCGGAGCCTCATCGTCTTCGCAGCCTTTTCGGTTGTCCTGGGGACACTGGTCGTTCAGGGCTTCACCATCGGCCCTTTGGTAAGGCTACTTCACATTGAACAGGACGACTCCTTGAAACAGGAAACGGAGCAAGTCCGGGAGCAGCTCCTGCGCGTAGGTCTGGATTCGCTGGGGACCAGAACGGATGCAGCCGCAACAAGCATCCGCAAAGAGCTGGACAGCGCGCTGAAGCAAGTTGGCAGGCTGGACTTTTCTGTCCAGAGCTCGGGCATCGACAAGCTCCGACGCAGTGTTGTCGACGCGCAGCGCGAGCGACTGATCGAAATGAGAGATAAGGGCGAGATCGAGGAAGACGTCTTCAAGGCACTTCAAGAAGAACTGGACTGGGCGGTGCTGGCAGCATCACCAGCCGACGACCTCACGCTCGAAGAGGTCTAAGTAAACTTGCCCGATCGCAGCATGAAAGTACGCTATCTTATGGATCACCCAATCAAGCAAAACATTTGACCTGCACTCCCGTCCATGAGAAAAATGATGGGCCCGGTGCGCGAGCACGCTGCCCAACCGCCTTTCCTACAGCTTTAAATATGCCTCATCGAAATCAAAATATGTGCGAATAAATTATCATTAATGCAATTAGCCCACCAATACCTCGCAAAGTTATATGTAGATCGTCGCAAATGATTGAGTTAACCGCCATCGTTTACGAAAACTGGATATTCCTCCTTTGCCCAAACTCATTCCAGTCCCCGTAGAAAAGGCAATGGGCAGTGTTCCATATTTTGGGTTGAAGGCGGCCGCGCCGATCAACCACACCACAACTAATCAGGATTCAACATCCAATTCGCGCGAGCTATATTATGCTTCTTGTCCTTCACGAGCCGAAATCGGATACGCCGAGTGGTGTTGGTATTCCAGGGCCCAGCTTTCGCTGGACGGTCCGCGGGGTGGCCGCATCTGTCGGCTGGACGATTGCATAGTGAATCAAGTTGTGGCAATAGACGCAACTAGTCTCGTAAACAGGGTGGATGCTGTCGCCGAAGACCTGTTGGAACGTCTTCAGGCACTCCGGACAGGTGATCATGACGTATGCCTCTCCGGAAGAGTCATGTACGTTCCGTGGAATCCAGATAGGTGCAAGCGCGGTGAGGTGTTGGAAAGACGGCGGACGCTCCGCCTGGGCCATGGTCTCCATAATCTGCAGCAAGAAACCTACACCAGTTCCTTTTTTGTGGAAAGCGGCTCCAGCCACCCCCGGCGGGATATCGTCGCCGGAAAACGCGCCGCTCATGGCGATCACCTGAATCGCCGGAAATCGACGACGGACCACCCAGAGCAATTCGAAGCCTAACATACCTGATATGTTGAGATCGGAAATAAGGATGTCGGGTATCTCTTGCTGGATCTCGCTCAATGCAGTGAAACCATCTGCGGCTGATCGCACGTTATATCCAATGCTTGTGAAGATTTGCGCCAATGACGTTCGAAAAGAAGGACAATCATCCACGATGATGAGCTTTACTTTCGTCTTGGGCATCATGTACCTCTCCCCGTACGTCACATTGCCAACTCGGGAGTTACAGTATCCCACTGCGCGAATCTCATTACTGTTCAATTTTGGACACCCCTGTCGCCTGTTGATTGGCTGGTATCAATTTCGCCCTGGTCCGTTCCGGAATTAAGTACCACCGAGACTGCACAAAAGGCATTCAGTCATGCAGAATAACAATTGAGCAACAACGTATGATTCATGTACCACGCGCGATCTATTGTGACCAGACATTCCCTTTTATTATTGGAACAATAAATGTAGAGAAGAGTCCGAGTTATCGGCTCTCCGATGGTTCTGGGCTAAGTTAGTACATCCTACATAATATCTTCCTAACTTCCAGATAATTATGCCAAGGATATCTTGGGAAACTAAGCTCCTGTTTTTTCGGGACCTATACCAGTCCAGTGCGTGATTAGCCGGTGTCGAAAGGGTCTTGCTAGAAATTCGACGGCATCGGCAGCAGGCTAATGCAAAGTCAGCCATAGGGGACACCCAGATCGGGGGAACCTCACTCTGGGCGACTACGCTCCTACGTTCTGGCAGTCCTAAGACACCCCAGACTATGGAGTCAAAATGCCTGCCTAAGGCAACTAAGCTTACCCGGGTTGCTTCTATCAAGCAGGACGCATAGGTTCTGCAGCTTGGCAGCACAAATGCGAAAATGGAACTGGGACGCCGCGTTTTCGCGATCTCCCTCGACTGCCGGTAACAAGATTCACCGGACGCTGCACCTTCATTCCAAGCACAGTTTTAAGAATCAGAAATCGAAAGGACTGTATGTCTACAGCATCGAAGGAAACACATAAATTAACCAATAAGGAAGTGGAAGACACGCTACGTTCGGTGATCCAGAGCCTGATCGACGGACAGGAAGGCTTCCAGGCCATCGGAGAGCACCTGAAAAATGAAACGCTTAAGCACCATTTTCTGGCAGAGTCACTCAAGCGGGCCTCCTTTCGTGGTGAATTGGAGAATGTCCTTCACTCTGAGGGCGTGCATGACGTAAAAGAAAGCGGCACGGTCAGCGGAACTCTGCATCGCACCTGGGGTGACCTGAAGGCGAAGTTCGGCGGCAGTGACCATACGCTTCTTGAAACAGCTGAGGCAGGCGAGGATGCTGCGAAGAAAGCGTATAAAGAGGCGTTGGCAAAAGAACTATCGTTGCCGTTGCATCAGTTGCTTTCCACCCAGTATGCACATATCGAGACATCTCACGATTACGTGAAGGCTGCGCGCGATAGCAGTAAGTAGGTCGAGTGTTGAAGTTCGTAGGAGAAGAGCCTAGGCCATGAATGGCTGGGCTCTTCTTTTTAGGTCGGACCGTGTACAGTTTGCCAGAAAAACATGTGTGCAAAGCCTGAATTTAGCCTTTGAGCATGATTTGTCGCCGCTCACCAAAGCGAAGTACACGGGGATAAAGAACGCGAAGGAAACCTTGCCTATCGCATCCAGCGCCTCCGCGAACAGACGGCGCTTCTTATGCACCACGGCGAACCCGGCAAGGAATGCCGCAAATACCAGGCTCACATCGAGAGCACCCGCCATCGCGCAATATGCGAGCAAGACCAGGATCGCATAGGCTACCGGCGAGCGTTGTGCGAACACATTCAATCGAGTCTTGTTAATACGCTTCACGACGAGAGGAAGGATCGTCAGTCCGAGAGCGAAGAAGCCAACTGTCGTGATCAGGTGGAGCGATAGCGCTCGCACGTTGAGGACAGTCTGTCCGGCGACTGCGGTGGCTACGGCCAGCGCTAACCATAGGACGATATCCTCCAAAACCGCCACTCCCAAAATCAATCGCGCAAACCGGGTATGAAGAATCTTCAGATCCGCAAAAATCTTCGAGACTACCGGAACGGATGTTACTGCCACACCCACCGCGAGAACGATGACCAGAGAAATGCGGTGTCCCTGATCGGCTGTCCTCACCATATTCGACAAGAACGGAAACCGGCCCATAACGGCGGGACCGAGCACGATGCCAGCCAGTATCTCGCCGATTACTTTGGGCTGATGCAGCCTGACAAACAGATAGCCGAATACCTGTGCCAGACTCGCAAGAAGCAAAAGCACAAAGAGGATGGAGAATAAATCGGAATTAGACAAATCGTCTCTCCCTTGGGGGCGAAGTTTATCCTCTTGCAGCTTACGGTCCCATGTTCGTTGGGAGGCAGGGATCGTATCCCAGCGCCTCCGCTGTTACCGGATTCGGCGGAGTCGGTGGGGTAGCCCATGGCACCTTGTTGAAATCGAAAAACTCCAGCAGGTTGGGCTGCGTGTTATCGCGGACTGTCAGGTGCGTGGAGCCGAGAATGAAACGATTCTCGACAAACTTGATCACCGCCGTGTGATCCATTGGCGTATGCGACACGTAATGCCGCCGCGTAAATGGAGAGATGATGATATTTGGCACACGGAATCCAAGCTGTGCGGCAAAGCCCTGGATGGCCACTGCGTCAGCTTTATTGGTGCCGGGGTCAGTCGCCAACAAATCGCAGTGGGTTGTCGACACTCCCCGGGCGGGCAGGCAAGGTTTGTAAGTATCAGGGTTCACGGCGATCTGCGAGATATCCGGGATCGTTCCCAGTGCGGCGTCGGTATTCTGGTTGGAATAGCCGGGCACCGGCGGCACGTGGTCGTAGGGACCTCCGCCCTCGTCATAGCTGAGAAGAAAGACGGAATCTTTCCACTCAGGACTTGCCATGAAAGAATTCACAATCTTTGCCACTTGCGCTTGCCCCTCCAGTATCGATTGCCCGGACCCCGGATGCTCGTCGTTATTGCCGTAACCGGCTTCAATGAAGACGAAACTGGGAAGAGTCCCGTTGGTGAGATCGCTGAAGAAAGTCGACAGAGGTGTGATGTGAGTCGGGTCGATACAGAAGGAGTTCGACGAGTCTCCGACCACGCTGGATCCCTTGGTAGGAGCTACACACGCAGCACCTGAAGCATTCTCATAAAGGTACTGGTACGAGT
>JAATFH010000222.1 GCA_015655315.1 Terriglobales bacterium | reverse complement strand
TGGATGGCCCTGGCATTCCGCCGCGCAGCGATCCTCTTCTTCGGCGTGGTCTTTTGACCCGTGTCTCTATACTGTGTTTTGACAACTGGAACAGGCGCGGGCTCAATTTCCTGCGAAGGCTTTTTCGAACCAGCGCAGCTCCGGTTCGACTGGATCGCCTCTTCGTAAGTAAGCTCGCGCACGCCATTCTTTGCGCGAGATGGCGCTTGTTGCGCGCCAGCCCACGCCTGAAAACGGCTTACAACTGCATTGATGTCTTCGAGAGGCGGTTGCGTGTTCATGGGCAAAGTGTATGCCAGCACCAGTCACGCCCACAGAAGCTTAAGCCGTAAACCCCGGTACGAAAATCCAATATGAAACCGGCGTGTCCGTGAGTCCCAATTCAGAAATCAGCCGGTATTTCGTAGTCCCGCTGAGATGCCATTGATGGTACCGGCGATTGCCCGGTTGATCTCGTCCGTATCCTCGCCCGCACGCTTGCGCCGCAGAAGATCGACCTGGATAAGGCTCATGGGGTCAACATACGGGTTTCGCAGCCGGATCGAGTGAGCGAGCATTCTGTTCGTCTCAAGTAATTCCGTCTGCCCGGTTACGGTGAGCACGGCTGTGAGCGTGCGATCAAACTCGGCTTCGATCTTGGAAAAGACGCGCTCGCGCATCTCCGCATCCGGCACCAGAGAAGCATATAAAGCAGCAATGCCGAGGTCGGCCTTCGCCAACGCCATCTCCACGTTGCGAATCAGATCGATGAAAAGCGGGAACTCTGCCATCATGTCGCGCAGCAGTTTTGCGCCGCCCGGCTTTTGCGAATACTGTTCGATGGCGTACCCTACGCCGAACCATGCCGGAACCAGCTGGCGGCTCTGCGTCCATCCAAAGACCCACGGAATTGCGCGCAGGTCGGCGAAGCTGCGCCGTCCGCTGCGCCGCGCCGGGCGCGAGCCGATTTTCGCGTGCTCAAGCTCGGCGACCGGCGTGGCGATCTCAAAATAGCTCAGAACCTCAGGGTCGTCGATGATCTGTGCGCGATAGAAATGGAATGCCGTGTCGGACAATTCCTCAAGTGCAGCCTCCCACTCCGGAAGGAGAACTCCGGACTGGTGCCCGTGAGGGTCCAGCACATTAGGACGCGCAAGGGCGTCAAGCGATGCGGCGATCATCAATTCGAGATTGCGCTCGGCCAGCACGACGTCGGAGTACTTCCAGTTAAGGACTTCGCCTTGCTCGGTAATGCGGATCTGGCCCTCAAACGCGCCCACGGGTTGCGCATAGATCGAGCGGTGCGTCGGGCCGCCGCCGCGCCCGACCGTGCCGCCGCGTCCATGAAAGAGGCGCAGCTTCACGCCGCATTCGCGGGCCACTTCATGCAGAGCGCGGTGCGCGCGAAAGATCTCCCATGTGCTGGTAAGCATGCCGCCGTCTTTATTCGAATCGGAGTACCCAAGCATGACCTCCTGCGTATTGTTCCAGGAGGCGAGCAGCGTGCGATATTCCGGCAGGCTCCAAAGGCTACGGCACACTTCAGGTGCGTTACGCAGATCTTCGATCGATTCGAAGAGCGGCACCGGCATAAGTCCGGGATCATTGCCTTTGGCCGCAACTTCCACACCACCCAGACGCGCCAGCCAGAGCACGCCGAGCACATCTTCAACGCTGCTGGCGCCGCTGATGACATACTGACGAATCGCCTCGGGGCTGCAGCCGGTCTTCACTTCCGCGATCGTGCGGAAGGTTTCAATCACGTCGGCAGATTCTTTGCTGAGCCCTTGCGGGACTGCCCCGGCATTGCCGGCGCACCAGTCCGATGCTTCCATGAGCGTCTTTTTGTGCAGCTTCGCATGCTGGCGAATGTCCAGCGTATGCAGGTGCAGCCCAAAGGTACGCACCAGGAGAATAAAGGGGTCGATGAGTGTCTGCGCCAGACGCAGGCCTTCGTTCTCCGCAAGGCTGGAGCGCAGCGAATTCAGATCATCGAGAAGCTCCTGCGCGCTGCCATACGCAGGCAGGGCACTGAGCGCCGATTCCAGGCTGTCGGCATCCGATGCGGCCTCGCCCGCGGAACGCAAGAGGCGGGCGTGTACGCACACCATAAAGCGGCGGTACAACTCAAACTCGAAGCGCACATCGAGGAGCTGCTGTGTGCCCGTGCGCAGTTCCTTCAAATATCCATCGAGGCGCTTCTGCAACTCATCGCTGACCGGCAACTGCTGCGCTGAAGTCGTCAGCAGGTCGATGATCAACTGGACCTGCTGCTGGTAATACGCCAGCAGGCGCGCTCGCGCAGAGCCGATGGCCTCGCGCGTTACCTCCGGCGTTACGAACGGATTGCCGTCGCGGTCGCCGCCGATCCATGAACCGAAGCCGAGCAGCAAAGGCAGTTCGGAAATATCGACGTGGAGATCGTACTCGCTGGCCAGGGCTGCCGAGACTTCTTCGTAGAGCTTCGGCAGCGTGGCGAAGATGGAAACATCGTAATAGTCGAGCCCCATCTTGATTTCGTCGTTCACCGACGGACGGCGGCTGCGGACTTCATCCGTCTGCCAGAGCGCGGTGATCTCGGCGGTAAGCTGTTCCTGTAAACGTGAAATCTCTTCGTCCGGAACGGGAATGCGGTCGAGGTCTTCCAGAAATTCACCCAGGCGGCGGCGCTTGAAGAGAACCGAACGACGAGCGATCTCCGTGGGATGGGCGGTGAAGACGGGAACGATGAAGATGCGTCCGAGCCAATCCAGCGCCTCGGCCGCGGAGATGCCTACGCGCTTCATTTCCCGCAGGGTGCCGCGCAGAGAACCGCGCTGCCTTGAGCTATCTCCGCTGAGTTGCAGCGACAGACGGCGGCGCTTGCGGTGGTTTGTCTCGGCGAGATTGATCAGCTCAAAATAGAAAGCGAAGGCACGACTTAACTGGTAGGCCTGTTCTACCGGCAATGCGCTTATTCCGAGCACGGTCTGCGTCAAACGGTCTTCCGCATCCTGTACCGCCCCCTCGGTTTGCTCTTCCCGGCGACGAATGGCGGACTGACGTAGTTCCTCCACCTTCTCAAAGAGCGCGTCGCCCGCCTGCTCGCGCAACACTTCACCCAACAACATTCCCAGCGAACGCACATCGCGCCGCAAAGGGGCCTCTTTCAGGTCGCCTGAACGAGCTTCAAGCTCCGCCAAGCGTTGTGACCAGCTTTCTGGTTTCCAAAGGAGCTGCATAGTTTGATTATGCAGGAGGACTGCCGTCCAGGCACACGCGCTTCGCGCCAAAATCTAGATCGAAGTAGTACGCGTCGCGCTAGCTGCTCACTTGCTGCTCTTCCAGTTGCAGCATCAGGTCTTCCCATTCTGCATTGAGCAAATTCTGCTGCTCCCGTAATGAGTCAAGCAGCAGCGTCTGCCTCTCCGTTTCTTCTGCGCTGACGAAAATACCGAGCGAATGCTCCGTGGATGCAATCGACGCCTCAACCCGAGGAATTTCCTCTTCCACGAAGGCCAACCGCTCCTGCATCTGCCGCAGACGGATCGGATTCAGTCGCCGGATTTTTTCTTTTTCGGCAACCTGTGTCAGTTCAGGCGCCGGGGCTTCCACCTCAACCGCCGCAGGCTGAGTTGGAGTCGTCAGGGCAGTGTCTCCGCCCTCCTTGCGCCATAGGTAATCTTCGTAATTCCCGGGATAGACATGCACATGCCCGCCTTCCACCTCGAAGACGCGCGTGGCCAGACGATCAATGAAGTAGCGGTCATGCGAAACGAAGATCACCGTGCCGGTGAATTTGTTCACCGCATCCAGCAGAACGTCTTTCGCTCGCAGGTCGAGATGGTTGGTCGGCTCGTCGAGAAGGAGGAAATTTGCCGGACTGACGAGAATCCGCGCCAGCGCATAACGGTTACGCTCACCACCTGAAAGCACGCCGAGTGGTTTGAAAACGTCATCGCCCGAAAAAAGAAAACAGCCGAGCAGACTGCGCAGATCCGTCTCTGACACGCGCGGAGCGATGCTGCTGATGTCTTCCAGCATG
>JAATFH010000239.1 GCA_015655315.1 Terriglobales bacterium | reverse complement strand
GGTGACCGTGTAGTAAATCTTCCACGAGACTTTGGCCGCGTCCAGTTCCTGAAAAATCGTAGCTATGCTGAGTTGCGGCAGATGATCGTCGTTACCCGGATCGAAGACCAGACCCTGGGTAGTGCCGCCTGTAAATGTGGCGATACGATTGTCGATGCTCTTGCTCGATACGGGTGAAAACCAGCGATCGGAAACTGCAAACTGCGAAGCCATGTAGTAGTAGTAGTTGAGAAAGTCCTGGTCGTAATATCCCATGGAACGTTCCCCAGTGGTGTCCGTGAATTTTCCGGAGCATCTGCCGGAACTAACACAGTTGTTGGCGTATCCTCCCGCAATGTGAACAAAACCATCCATAAGAATTGGGCGTGTTGCGAGAAAGTTGTAACGATTCACATCGCCATAGCTTTCCAGCCATGCCGAACTCAAGTCATCGATGCATGTGGATCTGAGCTTGAAAGGGCGATAGACGACGCCTTTATCATCCTGGTTAGTGATGCTGTTCAGCTTGTCATCAATTCCATCTACTTGATAATCTTCGCCGTCGTCGCCCTTATCCCAGCCGTTCACCGCGCGGTAAGGGTTCAGCATCCCGAAATAATTGTCGAACGAATGATTTTCCTGCAGCATGAAGATGACGTGGTTGATGGATTTAAGGTTGGCCAGCGGTATCACGGTAACGGCGCTGCTCGCTGAGGCCTTTCCTGACACTCCGACCACTTCTGCAGTGTAGGTCGTGTTCGCGGTTGGGCTGACCTTCTGCACTCCGCCTGCCGCTGGCAAAGGATACGAGATGCCGTTCGATCCGGTTACAACTACTTGTGTGGCGTTCATGGCAACTACTGTCAAGTTGGACGAACTGCCCGCGGTAATCGAGATGGGGTTAGCGATGATGCTGACTGAGGTCACCGGAGGAGCCACGATCGTTATGTCCGCAGTGGTGAACGATGCACCGCCACAGTAATCCCACTCTTCGACGACCGTGTGCTCTGCGCCTAAACTCATGGCAATTTGCGTGTTGAGTTGGACTGCATTCACGACGTAAACCAGTTTGTTGTTGACGTAGATTCCCATGGAAGCTACGCCTTTAGAACAAGTGGTTGTGGTAGCGGTCGCTACATAATGCACAGGCGAAGTAACTTTCGCACCGATTGCCGGACTGCTGACAGTGACAGTCGCGAACAGAGGCATCGTGAATGTAGCGAGCGCAAAGAGGACATAGTGAAAGATTTTCATAAAGGCCACCTTAAGCAAATTTGCGGTAGGCCCCGCGCATCTGGGGATGTGGGGGATGGTATTGCTGGTTGGTATTCCTCTCGATCTGCAGCTTCATCGTGGCGAGGGAATTGCCCTTCGGTTTCCATGTCTGCCGACTTCTTCCGAAAATAGCACGTCCGGGTTTCAATCATGAGTGACCTTTGGTGTGGGATTCGGGTGCCCCTCACTTTCATTCACGTCACACGAAGGGGTCCACGAATTCGTCGACGTGGGTGAGTTCTGCCGACAAAGGCGTGTGCGAACTCTGGTGTTCTGGAAGTACTCCTGCGTTGCGTATCTCCGTTTTGCATTTGTCGAGCTCAAACCAGCGAAGATAGTTCTCGACAACGCGGGTCATCGTCATTCCAACGCCCGTGGCAAAGTTATGCTCGGCCATCTGCTGTTGCAGCTCCGGAGATTGAAGGATGGCAATGAGGTGTCCGGCGAGATCGTCGGCATCTCCTGTCTTGTAAAAGCGGATCGCCATATTTTCGTCCACCGCCATTCCCCGAAGATCCGCGATATCAGCGCAGACGATTGGAACTCCATACTCACAGGCTTGATGAGCCGGCCCACTCGATCCAGTCGCAGAGTCATAAGGCAAAACCAGGACCGAAGCTGACCCAAAAAGCTCAGGAATGGCTTCTTCCGGAACGTACCCTCGGAACTCGATTGGCAGGCCTGCCGGCTGTGTCTTGCGTATCGACTCCCAGTAGCCCGCTTTCGTGTGGTGATTGGCGCCCGCAATGATCAACCTGGCGTTTGGGACCCTCTTCAGAACAGATGTAAAAGCCGTCATCAGCGTCTCAAGCCGTTTATAAGTTCCCCAGTGTCCGATCGCCAGAATCCGCAGATCCGGGTTGCCGCGCTTCGTAAAATCCGGAGGACTGGGTGTGGATGTGAAGATTCCGTGTGTACTCAACAGAACGTTTTGGGCGGAATATTTCGTGATCAAAGTGCGGTGATAGTTGGACAGCAGAACGGAAACCGAATGCGCCTTGAGTAAGGCTCTGGTAGCTATGTCAGAGCCCACACGAAATAGCTTTTTCCATCGCACGCCGGCAGCGTCAAAGTCGACGTGTTCCATGGCGTGGTGCAGAGTAATATGCGTGTAAAAGCCGGCGGCTCGCATGAGAGCAGGTGCAGAGAGTCCGGCAAATGCGGCAAATGGCTCCTCGGATGTTCCGAAGGTTGAGAAAATAAGGTTGAACCACACGACATCAGGCTTCAACTTCCGAATCTCGTTGAAGAGACGCAACGGATTTGCCAGACTCCCGAACTTCCAACAGCGAATCACATGGAAGCCAGGCAATTCTGACTCTTGATGCGGCTTTTGAGGATTGCCATTCTCGTCGGTTGCAAACTCATAGTCAGTCAGTTCGTCAGCGAGAATCGTCAACTCGATGTTGGGATTGTTCCGCAGCTCTCGCGCGAGATGGAAAGCATACTCGTTCAACTGACGTCCACTAGGCGGAAATGTAGCAACTAAACAAATTCTCACTGGATCCAGCTTTCAAAAAAGACTGATGCGCACATACGGTCTGAACTGTTGACTTTGACTACCCTTAAAGTTGAAGAAGGTCTCCTCTTGGAAACCAACCGAAAATCGAATGGGATACTGCAGAACTACTTCCCCTGAGCTGTCATTAAATCTGCGGCGAAACGGTCTCGCATATGAAACAGAGATGCCATTCTGGGTTACGTCGTAGACATGAAAGCCTCTGGTGCTGGAATAGGCCGTCGAAGCCTGTATGTCCCAATTACGCTTTGGAATGAACTCAAGAGTTCCGGCCGGACGCAGCACCTGTGCAATTCCCGACTTTGGTCCGGCCACTCGCCATGCCCGCAGGTCTTCCGCCACAGCTCGAAGATTCAGCCGCTCCGAGAATCTGCGTTCGATGCCCAGATAGGAAGAGGTGTAGAAGTTTTCGTTGCTTACAGGTGAGAACTTCTGATCGTTGATACCCCATCCAGTCACCAGGGAAGTTTTCCCCCAAGGTGCCCCGACTCGAAATTCAATCGCACCAGTCAGCGCGCTCGACCGCAGATTGCTCTCTGTAAAAGGACCAGCCTCTCGGATGACATACCCGCTGGCTGAAATCACATTGAAAAATGAACTCGTGGTTACATACGTAAACACGCGAAAGAGGTTCTGGTTCAGATCGACAGGTGACCTGGAGTCACGGCGGACTGTTCCCTGAATTCCAATGTCGAATGTCAATACATTTCTGCCCAGATGAAACGTAGGATTCAATCCGAAGTTCACCGTGTAATCGGTCGTATTACGATCGACGATTGAGTCTGTACTAGGCACCGATATCTGCCCCTGAGAGTTCCGTACCTGGAAGAATCCGCTCACGGTGGGGAGATAGCCAAGATGAAGATGATATGCCGTGATCGATTGCGTCTGAAGCGAGGACCGCGGTGGTGGAAGATGCGCGGTATCGGAGCTCGGCACTGGATTTGTCCCATCCAGTTTGGAGTCCAGAATATATACCGTTGAGTCTTCAAAGATTGGTTCTACTGAAAAGTCAGAAAGCAGGCTCACGACCGGAGCAACTCTCAATCCTTCGTCCGCTCCCGCCTGAAGCAAACTCTGTTCAGCCGTCTGATCTTCTCCTTCAGCGTTAGAAGCTTGTGCGAAAGAAGTCAGGGCCTGGGTGCTATGGTGTTGCTGGCGAAGAACGTTAGCCTTGGCCAGCAGATACTGGTAGTCAGAGGAGCTATCCGCTGCAACGCTGATCGCTGAAATCTCGGCCTCAGCCCTGGTTGTGTCTCCTAATGCCAGATAGTTGTTTGCAGCTCCGACCCTCACCTCAACATCCGGTGCACCGGCTTTCTTTGCGAGTTCGAGATAGGTCTGGGATAGTTCATACTCATGCACTGTCCGAAATACATCCGACGCGGAGATGAACTGGTTACCGGTCGGCGGCGGAGTCTCTGCTGCCTCAGCTTCCATCAGGGCCAGAGCAATCTGTCGTTCCGCATCCTCTGAATGGCCACGCTGTGCCATGATCTGAGCAATCGCCAGACGAACACTCACGCGATTGCTGCGCGGCATGGCAATCGCCTTACGAAAACGCTCCATGGCGGCCTGATGGTCTCCGAGGGTGCTCAGAGCCTCTCCGGTAGCGACGAAAACTTCGCTTGCCTCTGATCCGGAACTGCTGGTGTCCGCTGACGCTGGTTGCGCATACTGCTCTGCCAATTGCACATATCGCAGTGTTTGTTCCCGATCTTGCAGGTTCGCATAGGAGCGGGCAAGTAATGCATAGACATCGGCGCTCTCCGGAGAATCTTTCACCACAAGCTGCAATTCGTTAATTGCTTCGTGATACTGGCGCTCTGCGAATAATGTATTTGCCAGTCCGAGGTGAAGCGCCCCATCATCTGGAGTTAATTTCAACGCAGCTCGATATTCAGTGGCGGCCTTTGTGAGCTGATTCTCTCGCCCAAAAGCAGTGGCGCGAATAACGTGAAGATTCTTTGAATCGCCCATTGCGGCTTCTGCCAATTCCGTTTGTCTCAGAGCCGTTAGAGGCTTGTTCAGGTCGAGGCTGGCATAGGCAAGTCCCAGGTGCGCTTCGCCGCTGTTTGGCTCTCTCTTGAGTGCCGATTCAAAGTCGGCCGCGCCTGCCTCTGGTTGGTGAAGGTCGTTGAACACATATCCGCGGTTCACATATGCCGTAACCACACCGGGATCCCGATCCAGCGCCTGCGTAAAATCCTGCCGCGCCTGCTCAAAGTGTCCTTCATGCAGGTGTACATAGCCGATCAGCAGCGGAATAGCAGGTTCATTCGGGAGGACGTCGACATACTGCGACATCAGGTTCAGTAACTCGTCGTACTTCTGGAGATGGAACAGATCGTAGCCAAGGTAGACGACCACATCCCTATCTCGAGGCAGTACTTTTATCGCAACTCGCCCTACCTCGGCAGACTCAAGGTATTTACCCTCAAGATTCAGGAGTCTTTCTTTTTCTCGAAGGACGTGAGGCTCCCGCTCCATTTGGCTTGTGACACGACTCAGCCATATCCCGGCCAGGCTCATGTCATGTGCTTCGATCGCGGCATTCATTCCGCCTGCCACGAGCAGAGCCTTCTGCGGAGCCAGAGCATACCCCCTGCTATAAGCGGCTTGAGCTGTTGTGAATTCGTGGCGAGCGGTGTAAAGATCCCCAAGCGCAAGATAGGGCATATACAACGAAGGGGTGGCTTTTGCCAGGCGCCAAAAATACTTTTCTGCATCCTGGTCATGGCCCGCCGCGCGTGAAGCATACCCAAGGGAAGTGAGCGCAGACTGGTTGACAGCATCCGCAGCGAGAATCCGCTTGTAAACCGTGATCGCGTCCTCTGTGCGCCCGAGTTTCATCAGGATATCTCCATTGAGCTGCAACTCATTGGGATCTCGGGGATTGATTCGGAGCGCTTCCGTGCTGTCGCTCAGAGCACTGTCCAGGTCGCCGGCATTCATCTTGATTTGCGCTCTCAGTCGCAGAGTCTGCGCTCGCTCCGGTCCGTGATCGTCCAGCTTTTTGATTTCGGTTTGCGCTATCTCGAGCTGATGGTGGGCAGCACTTTCGTCCGTCAAATTCTGATAGATCTCCATCAGATCCATGTGCAGCTGAATACCGTAGAGTTCTCCCTCAACCGGTTTTGGCGGTAGATTCGCCAGAGCTGCGGTGTATTCCCGGACAGCATCTTTTTCGTCGTCCTTGAATTTCGCAATTTCTCCACGGATTGCGTGCAAGCGATACGAGTTGGCATCAATGCCCGCGGCACGCTGGAGAAATGAGTTCGCCCGCTCCATGGAACCGACAGCGAACTCTGCCTGAGCAGCAGAGAGCTGCAAGCCCAGATCCTTCGGCAAAGCATCAGCGGCTTGCCCGTACAGCCTGGCAGAATCATCCATCTTGCCATCGAGTTGGTAGGTGTAGGCAAGTTCAGCCGTCAGGTCCGGCTTCGGATTGTGTATTGACTTGAGTGCGGAAATCGCCTCTGAATACTTCCCATCCTCACGGTAGTATCCCGCCAGCGATCGTTCAACGTCCGGGCTATCCGGGGCGTGCCGCCGGGCCAACTCAAGATAGTGGCTTGCCATATCCATCTGCTTCAGATGCTGATATGAGAGCGCCATCAGCAACTCCGACCGCGCGGCAGGCTGAATCGTTTCCGCTCTGCCCAACCATTCGACGGCTCCGGCGTAGTCTGCCGACCTCATGTAAAGCTCTCCCAGCAACACCGCATCCTCTCTACGCTTCGGGTCGGATGAGATCACCTTTTTGAGCAGGTGTTCAGCGTCTCCCGTTCGGCCCATCAAGCTATAGGTCTGTCCAAGGCCCGAGAGTCCGTCCGTGGCCGATGGGCTTAGGCTAAGCCCTCGGGTATAGGCCTCCACTGAATGCTGCAATTTCCCGTCGAGCCGAGCCGCGTAACCAAGCAGAAACCATAACTGCGGATCATTAGGAGTTGCCATTGCAGCACGCTGCGCATAGTCAAATGCGAGAGCGTGGTCTCCGTGCTGTAGAGCCAGTTCCGCAGCGCGTGCTAGGCGCGCGTTTTGAATATTCGATCCCCAACCTAACGGTTGCCCCTTAGGCTGCTTCGGATCCATTTGGTCTGTCGCGTTTTTGGGGGCGTCAGGTCCCACCGCATACGTCTGTGCCTTGACGGGACAGACAAGTGCGACAAATGCGAATATGCAAGAAATCGTCAGGCATCCGAGTGTAGAAACCAGACGCGTCGTCTCCTCCCTGCTTCCGCCGCCTTAACAGATTGAGGTTAGGCGTGCCCGGTCTGAATTCCCGTGCCGAGCTCTCAACTTGTAATCGCGGAAACACCCGATGCAGCCGTACGACGCTTGCATGGTGTGACGCAATTGTCACCTGTAGGCTTGTTGCTGAATGTTCACTTTTATACAGACTGGCTAGGTAAGGCTGGCCGTGATTTTTAGCAAATTGCAGGCTCTTGAGACTCCCACGATTGGCATCGGGTTGAAAGGAGATGATTTAGCAAAGTTCAATACCACGAGCGGCGTCCCGCAATAGAAATCTGTCCGAGGGGTGTCAGCGGGCTCGGTCGAAGCATCCAGTGCGTAAAGGCTATCGATGGTAATGACAGCTTGCTGTAAAAGGGGCTTCACGCTGTAGACTGAATCGGCGATCCCGCCGAAATCCGCCGCAACCGCAAGAATCGTGTTCTGCCGAAGAGTTTGCACGTCCCCACTTCGTACCTCACTAGCCAAAGCGCCAGCCGCAATCGACAGCGCGTCACGCTGTGCCATCGTCATTTGCGATTGAGTCACACAGGAAACGGCGCTCGCGTCCAAAGACAGAAGGCCGCCTGCAAGAGTCATAAACAGGAGCAGGACGCGTTGCCCGATTGGGAAGCTCGGGAGCATGGCTCAGCCTTTCGCGGCGGTTGTTTCGCAAACGAAACAGAGCTCGCCGCAGAAACAATCCTTATGATGCAAGAACGCCGGCACTCGTCCAAAAGAAAGGAGCCGCGCCCTGATGCCATGCGGTCGTGAGGCCACATCAGACCCAGGATCCACCTTTTAGCAGACGAATCATGACTCAAAGACGTTGCCGAGCACTTATCACGCGGATCATGTATAGGATTGCTCAGACAAACGCGCTTACTTTGGCAAACATCACATACACAGGCAAAGCGAATCCTTCTCTAGCGCGACTCAGCCTCTTTGTCCCAAATGGAATCAATGCTGAGCACTATGCTTCCAGCTCCTTAGGATGAATCCGGAACAATCAATCGAAAAGTGGATTCTTAGGGCCCCCCGAAGAGTCAAAGTGTGCCTGTCCAACATGGATCGAAGTGCAAACTCCCATTGAGTTATGGGTCAGAATGCGTCGCGAGGGTCAAGAGCCGCGCAGCACTGAAGCAAAGACCTTAGGTACCTGACGAGGTATTTGCAAACCGAGCAGATTGTCAGCCAGCGATTCCGCAGAACTGAAGTGCGGATACCACGTAGAGGATCACATGAATACGCTCAGGCTCAGAACTCTCTCTCTCACCACTGCGCTAATCGTTACTTTGGCGATCCCTGGGATGGCAGCCGCCCAGGCCCGCACATCGACAGACATAACGGTTGACAGCCCTTCTAATGGAGCTGCAGTTGTGTCCCCCTTCACCGTGTTCGCCGTTGCGCCCACCTGCTCTAACCAGGTTGTTACGGCAATGGGCTATTCGATCGATGAGGGCCTCGATACGATTGTGAAGGATGTCTCCATTCAAACCACAATCGACGCACCAGCCGGCCTGCATACGATGCATATCAAGGCTTGGGGTAAAGGGGGAGCCGAATGCTTTACCGATGCCGGTGTCGCCGTCACTCCCTCGCATGCTATCAACGTCAGCGGCATCCAAAGGTTGACAACCTGGGAATGGATGGCACGAAATGATCCTGCAGTTGGCGGGACATCAACCGGAGTGATGTCACTTGTCAACTTTGGTTTCACGCGCCAGTTCCACACCACGTACACGAATTGGGGAGCCGAACTTTACTACGTCGTTATGCCAGGCGATATAGCAGCTCATAACTTCATGTATGACGCCTGGGTGGTCGTCGCAAATCCTAGCGAGGGGGTTGGCAACCTGCAAATGGACATGAATCAGGTAGTGGCCAATGGCCAGACTGTGATCTTCGGATTCCAATGTGACGGCAATTCAAATACGTGGGACTACACCACGAATGCGGGAACTCCCGAACACCCTATAGACCAGTGGGTCCACTCGACGGTAGCGTGCAACGTGCGTCAATGGACTACAGAAATCTGGCATCACGTTCAGATCAGCTATTCTCGCGACGATTCTGGCAACGTCACCTATAACGCAGTGGCGCTCGATGGTGTTGTATCGAATATCAATGCCACTGTGCCCTCTGCATTTGCGCTTGGATGGGAACAGGTACTGTTGACCAACTTTGAAGTGGACGGGCTCGGTGCAAGCGGCTCGTCTGTTGTGTCCCTGAATGACCTGTCAGTCTATCGCTGGTAATTGAGGAGCACGTTCTATGCTGTCTGACTAAGAACATCTAACGCTTGATCTCCGGAGCCTTGGAAGTCCAGCGATCAAGTAGGAATCAGGAAGAGGCTGGAAGGATGCGTGGGCCTTCCGGCTTCTCCGCTGTTCGTTCTGCTAGCTATTTCACCCTCCTTCTGTCCGGCGTGGCCCCGAATGGCAGCTTCTTCTGAGCATGCATCAGGACGCTCCGTTTGACATCCTGAATTGACATCGGGGCTATAACAGTGATCCCCCCAATAAAGTCGCTGAGATCCAGATAAGACTGACGGTTGGTATGAAGAAATTCGAGCGGATACTCGGGCTTGCGCGCGCGAGCCTGAACCGGATCCGCATCGAGCAAGTAACTCACATCTGGTTTGGGGACCAGCTTCATGATCAGTCGGACATAGACTCGAGTCGCTGGATTGCGCAATGTCAGGTTTGCGAGTTCGTCGTAGATATAGCGGTCAAATACTATGAAATCTGTACCGGAATCCAATGCCTTCGCCACCGCCCGCCGGACCGAAAGGACATCCAAGAAATAGAGGAACCACCGCACTCCAGTCATTGGCCAGGAGCGGACGTTCTTGTCTCGCCGGTGAATCGGTGCAGATGGAGTTCCAACACCTTTGTCGCCCCTGAAAATCCTGTGTCCAGTCTCTTCACGAATTCGAGTGAGTCTGGCCACATCATCCCAGAACCGGATCAACCGAACCCTCATGCCCCTCACTCTAAGATCCTCACAAAGATTTGCGATCTGTGTACTTTTCCCGGCTCCATCAATGCCGGAGAAACTTACGAATCTGCCGCGACTATTCTCAGCGTGCATACATCACTCTTTCTTCGTTCACTCCAAAAGACTTTGAGCCTTTGCATTCTATGGCCGGCTGTGGCTCCCGGTGGAAAGCGCTGCGACAGTTCCGATGGCGGCGGCAGCGGCCACGACGATACTAAGACTGATCATGATGGAACGCGCCCGCCGCTGTTTCGCCGGTGCAATCACCGCCCCTGCAGGTCTAGAGGCCGCGACACCTGTATTTTTTTCATATGGAGCCGCAGCTGTGCCCACAGGCTGAGGGGTGCCGTTTTGCTGTTGTTCCGTACCGGACTGCGAAGCAAGAGATTGTCCAGTCTGATCGGGAGCTTGCGCGCGCGGCGCTCGGACTATCAGGGTAAGTCTTTTCAGACTGAGTTGGGTGTGCGCCCGATTTTGGCGGTCGATTTTCCGAGTCTCGTAACTGAGCCTGAAGCCTGGACACGCTCTCCGGCTGCTGTTCCGGAGGCCCTTGTTGCGCCAGCGGTGTGGCTGCTACTCCAAACGGCGCTGCCAGCAATATCGCAAGGAAGCCAGAGATTTGCCTTCTTGCCGAATATCCCGAAATACTCATTGATTCCTCCGAATCCGCTCGCACTTCGCGTACTTTAGAATGGCCGCCCCAACACAAAATACGGCGTGTCTCAGTTAGTCGGCGCTTTGCACCAGGCGCGCCATGTCCGCATCTGAGCTACGTATTGCGTGGGTCATCACATTTCTTCCATATCGAAAAAGAGTCATGAGGTTAGTGTTGTACCAACAGCACTCTGTCATCCGAGGTGATAATCCACATAGAAACCGAAGTTTCTGCAGTCTGTTTGGCGATGCGAGCATTGCCGCTACCAATCGATGATTTCCATCCAGAACCCTTAGAGACTCCCATTCATTAACACCGATGAGGACCACTGCACCTAATCCGCTATCCTGCTGCAGGAGCCGATCGCCAATCGAGGCTATCTTCGCTACGAATCGAGCATCGACCATGTGTCCACGCGTCCGCACGGCTTCGGTAATCTCGGTGATCGAGAAATTACCACGCGCAAGCTTTCTCCATTGAGCTCGCGGAAATATCCTGATATGGCTGAGATCCGCTTCGTTAACTTCCACCTCACACCATTTGGTTCCGACAGGGATTTCCTTCCATAGGGAAAAGTGTCGAATGAATAGCAGCGCACGCCGTCTTGCATTGTCGCCGGCATCGTCAAGATTAGGATTCATTACTACTTCACGCATGCTCTCCTGATGATTCCGAAATGCGGGATTGTGGAAGTCACTCTTGAGAAACTCGGCAATGACCTCGTCTTCCGAGACTCGCCGAATTACCCTGACCGGTCGAGGGCTCCCGGCCTGCAGCAGATCTCTAGGATCGGTTAGCGAGTTGATGAGGAATGGTAATGCCACAGGAATGAGCAGGACCATCATCAAGACCAGCTGAACCATGATGACCTCGCGCAGAGATGAATGAAAGCGATAGATCCCCGCGATCACCACTCCGCTGAAGGCTAACTGTACCCAACGCACATTCGCAAGCTTGTAGGACATCTCAAAAGTGATAATGACCACGCTGAGTGAGTAGACCACTGTCGTGATGGCATACAACGCCAAAAGGTACGGAAGGTTGTACTTCCCATTTATCTCGAATCCAGACCCGAACAGCGCTGTCCATATTGCAGCAGGGACGACATACAAGCTGAGCGCCAAGGCGGAACCGCTACCAAGCACTAGCAATAAAGCGGTTACGATGACCCTGAGGTCTTTTCTCTCCTCATCCCGGGTTCCTGCCACAAGTGGAAACATGGCATTCACGACCGAAGACGAAAAAGCGTACACCACGCGGCCGACCATCGCCACCGCCGCATAGAGTCCTGCTTCTCTAGCTAGAAAAAAGTGTTTGACCAGCACGATGTCACAGTTATTGATGAGCACCTGACCGGAGAAAAAGACGATCGCCTGGGATATTTCGCGAAAGGCATCCGAAAGGCGAAGGGGGTTGGGAGTTCGGGCTGCCAGTTTGGGCGCAGCAGCAAGATAGGCTACTGCAACACCTGCGGCGTTGGCCGCAATCACTCCCCGTACGCCCAGTCCCAACAATATCAAGACCAGAGATCCACCGAGTCGTACCGCTCCCTCAAGGACAAGATTGGTAGCAAGACGGCGAAATCCATAGCTTCCCTGAATGTAACCTCGCCGGCTTCCCAGCGGTACATAGAACGCTGCGCCTATCGCGAGGAGGGCAACGAGAACGGGATCAGGCAGATTCAGATAATTTGCAATGACTCTTCGAAATAGCAGCAGGATCAGCGCCAGGAAGATCCCGGAGCACCATGCGCCTCGATGGAAGCCTCTATAGACTGCGGCCTTACCTTCTGGAGAGTCTTGTTGTGCCACCACCTTCGCGGAAGTGATTTGAAAGGAGAGCGTCACTGCCGATATCAGCGTCAGCAGAGTGTAAACGACCGTGGCGTGCCCGAAGACCTTCGGACCAAGAAATCGTGCCACTACTATGTTGTAGGTGAGGTTGACCGCCGTTGCGAGCCCTGAGCCGGTGAGCAATACAACGCTTCCAGAGATAATGCGAGCCCGTAGCCTCTTTGTGCTTTTGGTCACGCCATTCACCAATCACTTGAGGCTCCAATGCCGACGCCAGAGGGAATCTGCAATAACCTCAAGCTATAGTTCTATCTCGGCAGTACTTTACTCGATGAGCAATTTTGCACATTCGCAGCTGGAAATCTAAGGCTAATATCGTTATCGATTGCGGCTTTAACAAGCCGAGCAATCCCGTGCGCCTCCACAAAGACACTTATGCTCAGTCATGCAATTGCTGTATCCCTTTCTATTTCACTCTTGCTTCATTGTTGCTCCGATCCCGGGTCAAGCCATGCGCTGGGGCTGAAACATAAGGCAACAGGGCGTTCACCCGAACTCCTCGCCACTTACGAGGCATGGTTCGGACATCCCAAGCACATCTCCATCGGTTATTCTTCGCAGGACTCCGCGGTCATTGGCCGTCAGATTCGCCAGGCGAAATCCATGGGAATTTCCGCATTTGTGGTGGATTGGTACGGGGACCGGGAACCCTCCGTTGATAGCAGCTATGCCTTGATGCAGAAGATAGCTGGCCATGAGAAGTTTCGGGTTGCGATGATGTATGACGAAACTGATCAGGAAGATGGGGCAACGGATGAAGCTATCGCGGATCTTACAATGTTCCACGGCACCTATCTTTCGTCCAAAGCCGCGGGACATGAGGCTTACCTCACTTATGAAGGTCGTCCCTTGATCTTCATCTTTCCAAAAGGAAAGCACACCGACTGGAAGAAAGTGCGTGCCGTAATAAACAAGTGGAGTCCTTCCCCCTTACTGATCAATGAGAATCTGCCCGGCACCGATGCGGAGGCATTCGATGGTTTTTACGCCTGGATAAACCCGGGAGAAAAGGGATGGGCGGCAGATGGCAGCAACTGGGGGGAGCAATACTTAGCCGGATTTTATCAAACGATGCAAACGAAATATCCCGACAAGATTGTCGTTGGAGGCGCGTGGGCTAGTTTCGATGACAGCAAAGCCTCCTGGGGGCTTAACCGGCATATATCCGCGCGTTGCGGCCAGACCTTTGCCGATACCTTTACCTTCTGGCGCAAAAGCTTTTCCGCTGATGATCCTCCGCCCTTCGTGATGATCGAAACATGGAACGACTATGAAGAGGGAACGGCGATTGAGCATGGTATTCCCACCTGCGCTTCGGGAGCCCAGGAGCAACCACTAACTACTCTTCCGGAAAGTCT
>JAATFH010000331.1 GCA_015655315.1 Terriglobales bacterium | reverse complement strand
TGGAAGAGATCGTGCGCCGGATTGTTTCAAAACACGATATGGGCATGACGATCACTAACATCGGCGTGGACCCGGGATTCTCCGCGTTGTTTTCGCCAAATTCCGCCATGCACACGGGTTTTACTCAGGTAGCGCTCGCGACGGATCATAAGGCCAGCAGCTTTCAATACATCGATGAAGTCAAACGGGCTGTGGCCCAGGAAATGCCGGAGCTGCAGACGTTCTATTCGTCGGGCAGTCTTGTCGATGGCGTGCTGAATATGGGGGCGCCCGCTCCGATCGATGTTCGTATCGCCGGAAATGATGTGAAGGTGGACTATGAAGTTGCCCAGCAGATTGCTGCGCGCATCCGCGCTGTTCGCGGCGTAGCCGATGTGTACATTCCGCAGGATATCGACTACCCTTCACTGCGCATCGCGATCGACCGTACTCGTGCCAGCGAACTTGGACTCACAGAAAAAGAAGTCGTATCGAACCTGATCACAGCACTCACCTCAAACCAGATGATTGCTCCGAGCATCTGGATTGATCCAAACAGCGGCAATAACTACTTTCTAACCGTGATGTATCGGGAAGGCCAGGTAAAGTCTCTCGATGATCTCCGAGCCATTCCACTACACGGTGAGAATGTCATCCAGCCGACGCGACTCGATATGGTGGCTAACATCGAGCGTTTTAACGCGCCAACCGAGATGGATCACACCCAGATCCGCCGCGTCATGGATATTTACGTACGTCCCCAGACCGAAGATCTCGGTCGGATTTCGAAGCGCATCCAGACTATCGTCGATTCGACACACCCACCGCACGGAATTGATGTGACTCTTACCGGGAGCGTCTCTTCGATGAACGCCTCTTTCCGCAGCTTTGCGATTGGCCTGACGCTATCTGTACTGCTGCTGTACCTCATTCTGGTCGCCCAGTTCAGATCGTTTACTGATCCATTTATCATTCTGCTCGCTTTACCTCCGGGCATTACCGGTGCCCTCGTCGCTCTTCTGCTCTGGGACACAACGCTCAATGTTATGTCGCTGATGGGAGTTGTCATGCTCGCTGGCATCGCGTTGTCGAACAGCATCCTGATCGTCGAGTTTGCACATCATCTATTGAAGGAGGGCATGTCAGTAAAGGAAGCGATTACAACTTCCTGCCGCGTCCGTCTGCGGCCAATCCTGATGACGTCGCTCGCCACGTTGATTGGTCTATTGCCAATGGCCCTCAAGCTCGGTGAAGGCAGTGAATCCTATGCCCCATTGGCGCAGGCTCTCATCGGTGGTCTCACCCTCTCGGTCTTGTTAACCGTATTTCTTGTCCCGGCGGGGTTCTACCTTGCCTACCGTAATGAGGGCGCCAAAGAAATCATTGAGTGACGGTGGGAGGCTGCCAGGCAAGCCAAAGAGGTTAAAGATGTCTTGAAGGTTCGCGACATTTGCCCCCTGATCAGCCAGAGACGGCTGTAAGAACAACCCAGCCATGCTGCGTGGTTTTCAAAGATATGCTCGACCAATTTTGATCAGGAGTTTTTCAGATGGCAATCAGGTTGAAAGTCGCCGTTGTATTCGTGCTTGCTCTAACGACTGGGAGCATGGCCCAAACAGTGTCGCACCCTGCGGATATGACAAAGAATGGTGATGACGTAAGACCGCAAGAGTCCCTTCAATCTGAGATTGAAGAGCTGCGGCAGAAAATTGAATCGCAACAATCACAGATTAGCTCACAACAATCCCAAATCAACGGGCTCAAACAACAGTTGCAGGATCGTGATGCTGAATTGCAACAACCAACATCTACAGCTGTTGTGCAGAGAAACGCGTCGGTTGTCGCCAGCCTGCAGGGCGCTGTATCTGAGATTCGCACCCCAACGTCGCCGATGGCGCCTCAGGCGCTTGCGACACAGAAGCCTCCTGCGACAGGAGAGTCGCCAGCGGCGATTCATTACAAGGGAATCAGCATCGAGCCGGGAGGCTTTCTGGCGGGCGAAAACATCTGGCGGCAGCGCGCTATGAATGCCGACATTTATACGAACTTCAACGCAACACCGTATATGAACTCGGGTGAGGCACATACCAGTGAATGGGTTCCCTCAGCGCGGCAGTCACGCCCGACAGTTCTATTTTCTGGCAATGTGCCTTTCGGCACGATTGGCGGATATTTTGAAGGCGATTTTCTCTCGGCAGGTATAACTTCGAATAATCTGCAAAGCAACAGCTACACATTGCGCGTGCGTCAAGCCTGGGCTCAGGCGACAACTAAGCATCTGAAATTCACCGGCGGTGAAATGTGGACGTTACTCACTGAAGATAAGAAATCGGCTGATCCCGGTCAGGAAGCGTTCCCTTTCATATTTGACGGAAATACGCACGTGGGCTTTACCTATCTACGCCAGCCTGGTTTTCGTCTGGAGGAGAAGCTCAAACGCATCACGTTAGCGATGGCACTGGAGAACTCGCAATATCAATTCAGCGCGAGCAATGCGCCATCGAATTTCTTTTTTGGAGCACCCGGCGCAGTAGGCGGCTTAAACAATCCCACAGCCAATTACACGAACCAGGTAGCGCCGGACGTGCTCGCAAAAATCACCTTTGATGCTGGCCGCAGCCACTATGAGCTTGGCGGTGTTGCCCGCTTCTTCCGTGATCGTTACTATCCCGGAGGAAGTTCGGCGGCAGGAGCGACGAATGACACGGTGCTCGGTGGTGGTCTTGTCGCCAACGCACGATTCTCGCCAACTCATCTAGTAGATATTGGCTTGCATCTCGTCGCAGGCGATGGGACTGGTCGATACGGCCCTGCATTATTGCCCGATATCACGGTGAAACCCGATGGCACCCTTGAGCCTATCCGTAATGCTCAAGCTCTCTTCTCCGTCGAAATTCATCCCAGCAAACGCTTCGATGTTTTCAGTTACCTGGGTACTGAATATGCTCAGCGAACTTTTTACAAAGACCCCTCATCAGGAATGCTTGTAGGCTATGCGCCACCGACCGCTTCGAATGTCGGCTGCAGCATCGAAGCGGTGCCCACGACCGGCACTGGTTATGCGCCAGGTTCGAGTCCGTGCCTGGGAGCAACACGGGACATATCGCAGTACTCCTTCGGATGGGTCTACAGACTTTACAATGGACCGGCTGGCAGACTGCAGTATGGAATGGCATACAGCTATCTCAATAGAGTCGGCTGGGTTGGAGAGGGCGGTGCACCCAAAGCTGTAAACAATCTAATCTATACCAGTGCCAGATACTACATTCCGTAGAACCCATGTGAATATCCAGGGCCATTGATATTGATATCCACGTATACAGCGATACGCAGGAGGAAAACGTGCGAAGCAAAAGGTTTTTGGGGATTGCGGTACTCTTCGCAGTCGTGGCCCTTCAGATGAAAGCGCAATCACCCACAGACATGACTGCGCTGAAGGGACTTTCGTCCGTGACCATGCTTTCTAATACGGCTGCCGGCAATGCCGCATTGAGTGCGAACTACGTCGTCACCGGTGGTATCCAGACCGGCGCTATAGAGCAACCAACTCTGCTGCCTTTCCCGGAGCTGCAGCAGCAGGCGCTACGCGATGTCTTCATTACGGGCGGCAATCTTTGCCAGCTTGCGGATGGTTTGGGGACTACGCTGGGAGCTGCATACCTGGCGCGCTCTCATTACATCGATCGTCAGACCTATACGAGCGTTTCGCAGACTTTTTCCAACCTCATCAGCTACGCAAATGCAACCTCCGCTGGCAACTCAAACGCGGGTAAGTATTTTTTCGCCAACCAAACGACAGATGGAACAAATCCTGTCTCCGCGGAAGCTTTAGATATCTTCAAAACGAACGGAGGTCTTCCCGATCCATTTGGACGGGCCTATAAACTCCCCGCAGGGACAACAGGCGCCAACAAATTTGGGAATTCACGTCCTTTCCAGACAGAACCCAGCCTCACGCGGATCATTGGTCCTGACTACTTCAACACGCCAGCGGACAACTATGTTTACAACCGAGGGCCGATGATGGATCTCACCAACAGCCCCTCCTATCCAAGTGGTCATACAACTTATGGCTACACAGGTGCGTTGATGCTGGCGATTTTAGTGCCGGAGAGATATCCGCAGATGATCGTCCGGGCCGCGGAGTATGGAAACGACCGCATCATCGTTGGTGCGCACTATGCGATGGATGTACTGGGTGGGCGAACGCTCGCCCTTTACGATGTAGCCCATCTTCTTGCGAACGATCCGGCCTATGTCGGCCGCTCTTTGACGGGCGCTCCTGCGATCAAGGGTTTCCGCGAAGCCACAGAGGCGGCGCGGGCGGAGATGACCAAAACGTTAGAGGCAGCGTGTGGCAAGTCTGTTGCTGTCTGCGCTCACGAAGACACGGGACGCTTCAGCGATCCGGCAGCCGATGAAGCCTTCTACGCCTCTACACAGACCTACAACCTGCCTGTGGTGTATGCGAAGAATGCAGGTGCGATAGAGGATGTGGGCAAGCTTGCTCCTGAAGCGGGATATCTTCTGACTGTTGCCTTTCCCGCCTTGTCGCTGGAACAGGCAGATAAGATTCTGACCGAGACGGAGGGACCGGGGGGTGGGTTTCTGGACGATGGATCAGGGTTTGGAGTTTATTCGCGGTTGAATCTGTATGCCGCGTCCGAGCGGGCCGCACAACTCGCTGCAAGCAAGTGAGTGGATTTATCGCTGTGCTTAGCGCATGATCGGATGCCCCTCACGCCTTATGGTGCCTCAAGGAGTAGAAAGCACGCGCACCATTCCCGATAGGTCTTCTGGATTTTGTCGTCGGAAGAAAATTCAAAAGTTCCTGTTGCTTTCCAAAAGGAGTCATGCCATTATTCCTGTTGGAAACCTAAAGGTTAATTCTCCATGAAAGAAAAGCCGGATGTCTTGCAGGGAACACTCGCGCTGATGGTGCTCAAGACACTCGATGTGCTGGGACCACAGCATGGCTGGGGAATTGCTCGGCGCATCGAGCAGATCAGCGGAGACCTTCTCGCTGTCAACCAGGGCACGCTTTATCCCCTTCTGCTCAGGCTGGAGAATGAAGGCTCGATTGCCTCCGAGTGGGGCGCATCGGAAAACAACCGCCGCGCGCGCTTCTATCGGCTTACCGGGGCCGGCCGCAAACAACTCCAGGCGGAGACCCGCGATTGGGAGCAAACCGCGGCCATCATCGCGCGCTTTTTCAATGTAAAGGCGGAGGATTTAACGTGAAATTCCTGCGCCGCTTCCTGATTCGCCTTTCTAATTTTGCAACGCGACGGAGCGCCGACCAACGCCTGCAGGAAGAAATCGCCGAACATCTCGCGCTCCAGACGGAGGAGAATCTGCGCGCGGGTATGTCACCCGCCGAGGCGCGGCGGCAGGCCGTGCTGAAGCTCGGCGCGGCCGAAGCGATACGGGAAGACCATCACGCCGAGCAGAGTCTGCCTCTGATCGAGAATCTGCTTTTCGATCTGA
>JAATFH010000299.1 GCA_015655315.1 Terriglobales bacterium | reverse complement strand
TCCGTGCTTGCCAAGGTAGACGGCGAAGCGGAAGAACGGATGGGCGAGTACGGTCATTCGCTTGGCATGGCTTTTCAGATCGTCGATGACGTGCTCGACCTCACCGCAAGCGAGGAAGTGCTGGGCAAGCCGGTTGCCAGCGATCTGCGCGAGGGCAAGGCCACGCTCGCCGTCATCCACTCGCTCGAACACGGCACGGCAAAAGACCGCGAAGCGATCCTCACCGTGTTGACGGATCAGAATTTCGACCGGGTCACGCACAATGAGATTCTGGCCATTCTCTCCCACAACAGGTCGGTCGATTACGCCATGAACATTGCTTTCCAGCAAGCGGAAAAGGCGCGAACGGCACTGCATCCGCTGCCGGATTCTGACTTCAAGCGCGCCCTGCTCTGGGTTCCGGATTTCGTCGTCGCCCGCGACAAGTAACCACAGCGCCATAGCGCCCTCGTTGTGCTATCCTTGCGGGTTCCTATGCCTCCAGAACGCACCACTCCCATTCGCGTCCTCGTCGCCAAGCCCGGTCTCGACGGCCATGATCGCGGCGCGAAGGTCATCGCCCGCGCGCTGCGCGACGCCGGGATGGAGGTCATCTACACCGGCCTGCGCCAGACGCCGGAGATGATCGTGAACGCGGCCATTCAGGAAGATGTGGACTGCGTCGGGCTGAGTATTCTTTCCGGAGCGCACAACGTTATCGTGCCCCGCGTGACTTCCCTGCTCAGAGAGCGCGGCGCTGAGGATATTCTCGTCGTGCTCGGGGGAACGATCCCGGAGCAGGATGCTGCATTCCTGAAATCGCAAGGCGTCTCAGCCATCTTCGGCCCGGGAACTCCGCTCGCAACCACGGTCAGCTTTATCCGCGAAAACGTGAAGCCGCACAGCCTGACCGCCTAGGCCGCATCGACATATAGACATATAGAAGACCTGGTTGTCATCCTGAGCGGCGTATGGCGCGTTTTTTGCGGCGTACGCCGTCGAAGGATCCGCTTTTTCCGGCCCCACCCCGCATTTCGCTGAACGAAAAGAAAAACAGATCCTTCGCCGCCGGCTCAGGATGACAATTCCTTGTTGAAAATAAAACTTTCGCTTGCGCGTATATGTCGATACCGCCTGGGGAATATTGTCTGCCGTCATGGCTATTGCCGCTCGAAAGGATCTTTCTTCTGCTCGCGCGGAGGCGTGGGGCGGCCTTCTTCCGCTCCGACGCTCTGTCGCGCCTGACTGTCGTCCATTGGTTGCAGGCCGTCGGTTCCGGCGGCGGTAGGCGATCCGGGGACCGGGGGCTGGCCGGTTGCGGGAGCCGCATTGGCGAGTTCCGGCTTACCTGTCGTGGTCTCGTCGGACACAGCCTGCCATTCTGAGTGGACTTTATTCGTGCGCCCGGTTTCACAGCCGGTCACCAGCAGCAGGGCTGCGGCGGCGAGAAGAAGCGTGCGAGAAAACGTCATGCGAATCCTCCGCTGTTGATTTTTTGATGCAGAGTCGGACGCCCGCAGTTATATCACTCTGGCGATTCCAAAGAACAGTGCCGCATCAATCCACTTCTGTGCGGATGGCTACCAGGTATTTTTCCGGCAATGTCCGCGTCCGCATCGCGCCGTCAACAACGACGTGCGTCGTCTGCGCTTCCGCCAGAAGCTGTTGCTCTTCGCCGCGCAGCAGCCGATAGGCAAACTTGATCACACTCGATCGCAGCGCAACGATGCAGGTTTCAATCGTCAGGATCTCGTCGTAGCGGGCCGGGGCCTTGTAGCGGCAGGTAGCCTCGACCACCGGCAGATGGCAATCGTCGGCGATCTCCATCTGTTTATAATCGAAGCCCAGCTGGCGCAGGCACTCGACGCGTCCCATTTCAAACCACACGAAGTAGTTGGCGTGGTAGACGACGCCCATCTGGTCGGTTTCCGCGTAGCGCACGCGCACGGTGATCGTCGAAGGCTTTTGCATGCAAGTTCGAGTGTAAACAAAGAAAAAAGCCTGCGCGAAGCAGGCTTCTTCTTTTACAGCTTCAGGTTACGGCTTCAGTTTGGAAAAGATATTGAACTTCGAGACATCGTTGAACATGACGAAGACGGCAAAAAGCACCAGCATGACAAACGCGACCTGATAAATGCGTTCTTTGAACTGCTGGTTCAAGTCGCGGCGAATCGTTCCCTCGATCATGAGCAGCAGGATCATGCCGCCGTCGAGAATCGGAATGGGCAACAGGTTGAAGATGCCGAGGTTGAGGCTGATGAGCGCCATCAGGGTGATGATGGGCTGCCATCCGGGCATGGTGATGGCTTCGCCGGTGTCGCGCGCGATGCCGATCGGCCCGCTCAACTGCTGCACGTTCGAACGCCGCGTTACGAGGCGGTGCAGTACATCAAGAATGTAACCGGAGTTGTGCAGATTGAAGCTGACGGATCGGCTGACTGCCTGCGGAAGCGGCAACTGCTCCACGCGGAAGGGCGGCATGTTGGCCTTGAACCCGAGGCGATAGCCCATCTGTCCTGCGCCATTGTCCGCCCATGTAGGCTGCACTTGCAGCGTCAGCGGCTTGCCGTCGCGCTGGACATTCAGCGCAACCGGCTTTCCATTCTGCTGCTGCAGGAATGCCATCACCGCGGGCACGGAGTGGAGCGGCTGTCCGTTGATGGCCTCGATGATGTCTCCTGCCTTCAGTCCAGCCTTATCGGCCGGGAAACCGGGTTCGACGTCGTGCACCTTCAGCGAGTCGCTCTGATAGCGGGGAATAAGCCCGAGCGATTCAATCTCGAAATCCTGTCCCTTGGTCGTGTCGAGCAGAAACAGATCGCCGGAGACCTCTTTCGTCTGACCATCCACATTGCGCTCGACGGTAAACGGCACAGTGGAGTTGGCGTCGAGGACCGACCGGATGCGTACACTTTCCCAGGTGGGGTTGTGGTCTTTATCAAACTTGATAATGCGGTCGCCGGGCTGAATCCCCGCGTGCGCCGCCGTGGAATTCGACGGAACAAAATCGACGACAGCAGGCCCATACAGGTACTGCTCCACTTCGTTGTGCATCATGTAGTAGCCGGTCATGAGCACAAAGGCGAGCAGAAAATTGGCGACCGGGCCTGCGAGTCCGATAAGGACACGCTGCCAGCGCGGATGCGAGGCGAACTCTCCGGGGTCTCCAGTGCGCTCTTCGCCTGGGTTTTCCCCTGACATCTTGACATAGCCGCCCAGAGGCAGAAGGCTCAGGCGGTAGTCAGTGTCGCCGCGGCGAAAACCGAAGAGACGGGTGCCGAAGCCGATGGAAAAGACTTCGACGCGAACACGGAAAAACTTGGCCACGGCGAAGTGACCGAACTCGTGCACAAGCACCATGATGCCGAGCACGATGAGCATGGAGAGAATGGCGGTAATAGCAAAAGGCATGTCTGTGTCTAGAAAACCTGTCAGCTGGCGTCAAGTCCGGGGCGCAGCAAATTCATGTCCGGCCCTGACCAGAACCTCCCGGGCCATTTCCCGAGCCTGCTCATCACAAGCAAGCACCTCACGAATGGTTTCAGGATGGTTCTCGGGGGTAGCCTGTAATACTGACTCTATTGTACGCGCTATCCCTGGAAAAGAGATGCGTCTATCGAGGAAGGCGTCCACGGCAACCTCATCGGCAGCGTTAAGTGCAATGCAATGAGCGCCGCCCTTTTCGGCAGCATCAAAAGCCAGGCGAAGGCAGGGGAAACGGGCAAAGTCCGGCGGCTCGAAATTCAGCTGGCCAAGAGCAGCCATATCGAAGGTCAGGTCGGATTCGACCCGCTCGGGATAGCTCATGGCGTAGAGAATCGGCAGGCGCATGTCGGTCACCGAAATCTGCGCCAGGATGCTGCCGTCGATGTATTCGACCAGCGAGTGGACGGTCGATTGCGGATGCACTGTCACCTTCACCGCCGATGGAGGCACGTTAAAGAGGCGGCACGCTTCTATGACTTCCAGCCCTTTGTTGAGCATGGTGGCTGAATCGATGGTGATGCGCCGGCCCATGACCCAGGTGGGATGTTTCAGCGCCTGCTCGACAGTGATGGATTCGAATGCGCTCAACGGCAGCGTGCGAAAGGGTCCGCCCGAGGCCGTCAGCCAGATGCGGCGGATCTCCTCTTTCGACCCGGCGCGCATGCACTGATGCACGGCGTTGTGTTCGGAATCGATGGGGAGCAGAGGCACGTTCCCGGCCCGCGCAGCCGCTGTGAGAATCTCTCCGGCGGCGACCATCGCTTCCTTGTTTGCCAGGCCGATGGCCTTCCCTGCCTGCACCGCAGCGTAGGTTGCCTCCAGCCCTGCGACACCGACAATCGCCGAAACGAGAAAATCGACTTCGGGCAGAGTCGCGACCCGCACGGTGCCTTCGGTCCCATAGACGACCTCGACACCACTCACGCCAGCGGTCTTCAGTCGCTGCCCGAGGGTCGCGGCCAGCTCCTCGGTAGCCACGGACACCACGCGCGGCCGCCAGCGGGCGCATTGCTCGAATGCGCTGTCGATATTGCGGCCCGCAGCGAGCGAGGCAACGGCGAAGCGGTCGGGAAAGCTCTCGATGATGCTGAGGGTGCTCTGCCCAATCGAACCGGTCGAGCCCAGGATGGCAATCTGTTTCAAAATGTGACTCTTGCTCCCTAATCTTTTTGCGCCGGTCCAGCCTGCGACCACGGCGGCACAATACCGTTCATGCGGGCATAGGCGATCAGCTGCCCCATGTGTTCATTATCGTGAATAATAATGCGCAGGTACATGGCGTCCACGGTCGTTTCTTTGCCGCCGATCCTGACCTTGCGCTGAAGATCGCCGGGTTTCAACTGTGCGCGTGCCGTCTTCACGGCATCCAGCGAGCGCTTCAGCCAGCCGGTCACGTCCGCTTTCGCCGTTACCGTCTTTTCAATGTCGCCGGATGTAAGGTCGGCCGGCATCTTCGGTCCGGTCACACTCAACAGATAGAAATTGGCGATCGCGATGTGCATGTAGACTTCGCTCACCGACCGTACTCCCGGCGCTGGGCGCCACGCGTACTTGTCGGCAGGGGTTGCCTCCGCAAGGGCAATCAACTGATGAGAAACGTGACTCCACTCTCCGTCATACCCTTCCCAGATGCCCTCAAGCTGAGCCTTCGTTTGCGCATGTGCAGCTGCCCCGCTCAGAACCAGAGCAGCGAGCAGCAGAAACTTCTTCATCCGTTCCCTCCGGGGACCCATTGGCAAACCCGACTGCCCTGCATGATTCTAAAACCACTGCTGTGCAAGTTGCGCGTACCAAAGTACCGGAGCCGCAAGCAGCAAGGCATCGATGCGGTCCAGAATGCCTCCGTGACCGGGCAGCAGCGTGCCTGAATCCTTTACGCCCGCACCGCGTTTGATCGCCGACTCGATCAGATCGCCCACCTGTGCGGCGATATTGAGCAACACCGCGAGTCCAAGCCAGCGAAAGACCGAACCTGGATACGCGAGCCAGTCGAAGCTGTGCCGCGCCAGCACTTCGGCAAGGAAGATGAGCAGGAGCGTAATCAGCAGGCTGCCGAGAACGGACCCGATGCTGCCTTCCCAGGTCTTGTTCGGGCTAATCGATGGAGCGAGCTTTCTGCGCCCAAAAGCGCGGCCCACGTAGAGAGCAACGACATCGCCGGTCCACACCACAAAGAAGAGAAAGACAAGGAGCGACGAACCGTTCTCCTGCGCACTGAGCAACGGAATGGCAGTCAGCGACAAGCCAACGTACAGCAGCCCGAAAGTGGAGTAAGCCGTATCCGGCAGGACACGCGCCAGTGGCGAACGGAAAGCGCAAAGGATAAAGAACACGAAGGCCAGACAGCCGAGAAGCGGGGTCGTGTATTCCGGGCGGAAAAAGATACAGGCAAAGAGCGCGGCGACTCCGCAGAGAACGGCAATGCGCGGCGTCTTTGCGCCGGATGCGTCGGCGAGCACCAGAAATTCCCAGGCCGCGAGTCCGGCAACTATTGCCGCAGCAAGCGTAATCAACCAGAACGGGCCCTTGAAGACCAGCAACAAAACAACGGGAACAAGAATGGCCGCAGTAAAAACACGTTTCATCGTACGTAAAAGACCCTGTTGGGCAGAATACACGGTTGCCGCGACAAAGTGCGCCGAATGGTTCTCCGGAAGCGTCTAAGTAGTTAGGAGAACTAGAGATGATGAAGTTCAAAGTAGTGGCAGCAGGCATGGTTTTAGGCGCGCTCACCTATGCGCTCCCCTCTGTTGCACAGCAGGACACCGTTACCGCCCAAACGGTGGTGACCGTGTTGCCCAAGGGCGGCGAGGCCCCCAGCCTGCAACAGCAAAACCTCAAAGTCTGGGCCGACGGCAAGGAAAGCTCCGTGACCCAGTGGCAGCCATTGCGCGGCGACCGGGGGGGACTTGAACTGGTACTTCTCATCGACGACTCAGCGCGGTCGAGCATCGGGTTGCAGCTCAACGAAATGGCGAAATTTATTCAGTCGATGCCGCCGGATACTCTCGTCGGTGTTGCCTATATGCAGAATGGACGCGCGGCCTTCGCCCAGAACCTTACCGCCGATCATGCACTGGCGGCCAAGGCAATTCGTTTGACCGCGGGCACCCCCGGCGGCAATGCCAGTCCCTACTTCTGTCTCTCCGATCTGGCCAAGAACTGGCCGGCGCAGGACGCGAAAAATCGGCGTGAGGTGCTGATGGTGACCGACGGCGTTGATCGCTATAACCTTCGCTACGACCCCGACGATCCATACCTGCAGGCTGCCATTACCGATTCGCAGAAGGCGGGACTCATCGTCTACTCCATCTACTTCCGGGATTCGGGACGCCTCGATAACAGCAACTATGAAACCAACGCAGGGCAAAACTTGCTGACGCAGGTCGGACAGGCCACCGGAGGCAAGCTTTACTGGCAAGGACTAGGCAATCCCGTCAGCTTTCAGCCTTTTCTGGAAGACTTGAGCAAGCGGCTGCAAAATCAATATGAGCTGGGATTCACCGTCCGGGCAAAGGCAAAACAGGAGTTAGTCGATCTGAAGGTGAAAACAGACGTGTCACGCGTGAGCATCGCTGCTCCGCAGAGAGTGCCGGTGGGAGCGGCGCAGTAGCGATCAAGCTCAAAGCACCCGGCATAATCGTCAGTAAACGAGCTGTCCTTCTGAGCGCAGCGAAGGATCTGCTTTTCGTCGTTCCGGTACAAATCGACTGGTACCGCACGCATCGGTGAATCCATGGTATTTCGATTTAAATCGTGCAGGAGAAGAGAAAGCAGATCCTTCGCTGCGCTCAGGATGACACGGTATCTTTTTCCAACGACATACTTCGATGCCCAAGATACGGATGCCAGGATACTGTCGTGATCGATAGCTAGCTGTTCACCAGCTGGTTCGCCGGCAGTGAAGCCACGTCGTCCGACTCGCTGCCGTCTGACAGCCCGCCGTAGCGGCGTTCGCGGCGCTGAAAGTCTTCGATCGCCTCGAGCATGTGGATGCCGCGAAAATCGGGCCATAACCGGTTGGTGACAAAAATCTCGGTATAAGCGATCTGCCAGAGCAGGTAGTTCGAGATACGCATCTCACCCGAAGTCCGGATCAACAAATCGGGATCGGGCATGTGCGCGGTGTACAAATGCCGCTGGATATCCTGCTCCGTCAGATCATCGAGACGAATATGCTTCTGCTCGATCTCGGCGTGCAGACGCCTGAAGGCATCCACCAGTTCTGACCGCGCGCCATAGTTGAGCGCCAGCGTCAGCACGGTTCCCGTGTTCCGCTGCGTCGCCTCGGCGGCCCACTGCATGCGTTCCTGCACTTCGTTGGGCAGCTCGTGCGTGCGTCCGATGTACTGAATGCGCACATTGTTATCGTTCATGCGCTGGACGTTGTTAGTGAGGTATGCGCTGAGCAGACGCATCAGAAAACTGACTTCCGTCTTGGGGCGGCGCAGATTGTTTTCGAGCGAGAAGGCATACAGCGTAAGCCACCGCAGGTCGATGCGCGAGGCCGTTTCTACCGCGAAATGTACCGATTCAGCGCCCTGCTGGTGGCCCAGAAAGCGCTTCAGTCTACGCTTCCCTGCCCACCGTCCATTGCCGTCCATGATGATGGCGATGTGTTTTGGCAAGCGCTCGGGATCGAGACGGCGATAAATCGCCAACTCCTCCGGCGGCAGCTCATGAATCCGGCTCAAATCAATCCCCTCGTCCGACCGTAGCACAGCGCCGTGACCATCGCAATCCAGGCAACGGTCACGGCCAATTGTAGTGCGCTTCGATGAATTCTGCCTGAAGGCGGATTTCAGTGGCGATGGCCACCATCTCCGCCGCCGCCCCCGTGCGGGGCTGGAGACGAGTGTGGAGCAGACATCTGACGCGGAGCTGGTGCCGGACGGCTTGGGGCAGGGGCACTCGGCCTGCTGAAGTTCTGCGGAGCCGAAGGCCGATATACCGGCGCGTTCGTATTCGGGCGATTGTAGGTCGGTCCCTGAATGTTGCCTGGCCGCTGCACAGGCGCAACCGGACGACTACCTCCGCCATTCGCGAAGCCGGTCGTGGGCGGCCCTGGCCTGTTATTGTTACCCGGCTGAACGCGGTTATAACTTGGCTGCGCTACGGGACGATTGGCGTTGCCCGGCGTATTGTAGCCCGCGTGGTCGGCAAATCCGTTTGTGGGCATCGGCCTGGCCCCCGCCGCCACGCGGCTGGTATATCCGGCATACGCGGGACGATTTACGAACGATCCGCGTTGTCCGGCGAGTTGCACCGGAGGGCTCCCGGGACGATTGAAACCACGGTTAATGACGGTCGTGCTGCGGGTAATGTAAGTGGTCCGGTTATAGACGACTGTGCGGTTGTTCCAGCCGCAACCCCAGCTATGCCATCCCCAGCCCCAGGGTGCCCATGGGCGAACCGGGATGCCAAAGCCGAAGCCGATGCGATAGCCGAAGCCGACACCGAAAAATATTCCCGGCGGCTGCGCATAGTAGTAGCCCGGGAAGGCAACCAACGGAGATCCGTATACAACCCACGGATTGTAGACCGGGACGTAAACGACTTCCGGATTAGCAGGCGCGATGGCAATTTCACCGCTATCTTCGGTTACCGACTGCTGCTGCGTCGATTGCAGGCTGCCCGCCTGCTGTGCGCGCTGGCGCATCTGCTGGACGCCATCCATCACATCCTGCGGCTGGTTGTAATAGGCATTGCCGAGGTCGCTCGTCCATTGCATATTGCGATCCATCTGCGCCAATACCGAAGGAAACGCCGTCAGCGCTTTCACGCTTGGGTCCCACGGCTGCGCATTGGCTGCTGCAGCGATCTGGTCGGCGGGCGCATTGCCCTGCGCCTGCAGCCAGCGATCCGCTTCCACGACCTGCGTCGGATAGGTCGATGCCGCAAGAATCTGCGCGACGAGCGCATCGGGATAAAGTGCGATCGGAGCTACCAGCTGGTCGATCTGATCAGCGCCCAGTGCCTGCCCCTGCGGAGCGGGCCCCTGCCCCTGCTGAGGCGGATAGGAATTGGGATCCTGACCGTTGTCCTGTTGAGGAGCACCATATTGCGGCAGAGGCTGATTATCCTGCCCGGAGTCCTGCTGCGCGGCGTCCGGCGGTGGCGGTGGAACATCCTGGGCCAGCAGTTTTCTGCCGCCGGCAAACGTCAGGCCCGCTATGAGAGTCGCGGTCATAAGCGGCCGTGCTACTCGCACCTGACCCAATAAGTATGCGGGCGTCTTTAACTTTAGCTGCGCCCATGTTCTGAATAACGCCGATCTGGGGATCATTCTGTTCTCACCTTACGACACCCGGTAAAAGCCATGTCGCCTTACATCTAGTAAGAACCCAATTCCGCCACCGGAGTTTCCCTTAAAATGCAGGCTGCACTACACGATAAACAAAGGGTTTAGGCGAGCCGTTTTCGTCCCATCGCCATATCGCGAACCTGATTCAAAAAAATAGACCGCTGATAGGCATCCATCTGGCCTATGTATGGCGCAATTTCCTTCAAGAACGGATCGGCCAGAATCGCCGTTGCTTCCTCATGCTGGCGGCTGCGCGCATCGCGCAACAGATCGCAGATATCGATCTCAAGCGCACGCGCGAGACGTTCCAGAGAGGAAAGCGTTGGCACAGCCTTGCCATTCTCGATTTTTGAAATGTAGGTGCGCGGCACCTGCATGCGACCTGCAAGCTGCCGCTGGCTGAGCTTTTGGGAACGGCGAATGTCGCGCACAGCACTGGCAACATCCAGGCTCGGAGCACCGGGAGCCGACGGAGTTGATTCTGTCACCAGTTGTGGGACGAGGGGTTCTGGCTCTTCTATTTCGAGGGGCTTGTGGCAGCGTCTGCAGAGTGAATTCGACGTGCGGAATTGAACCAGACTGCAGTGTTCGCAACGAAGTACCTCGCGTGCCTCGACGGTTGCTAAGGTTGTTGCCATAAATTGTTTACGGAGGCCAGAGCAAGGCTTCCTCGCTGGCGGGCGCCCGGCATTGTATGCCGGAATCTTGCCAACTCTCGTTTACCATGCAGGGAAGGTACCTTTGTTGTCAAGTGAAAACTGTGATTCGGACCTAAAAAACCCGAAACTAACGGGAAAAAACCCTAAGAGAGGTGTTATGTCGAACCAGAACGGTTACTCGCGTGCACGCGCATGGTCTCTGCTGAACGAATACACGCAGTCCGCGAGCCTGCTGAAACATGCACTTGCGGTTGAGACGTGCGTGCGCGCTTACGGTGAGCGCGAGGCTGACGCGCAGGCCTTGGCAGGCGATGCGCGGGAGCACTTCGTCGAGCAGTATTCCATCACGGGTGTGCTGCACGACTTCGACTACGAGAAATATCCCACGCCGGAAGAGCACCCCTTCGTCGGTAATAAAATCCTGACGGAACAGGGCTGGCCGGAAGAGATTCGCACCGCCATCCTCGGCCACGCGGAATACTCGGGCGTGTCGCGCGAAACGCATCTGGCAAAAACTCTCTTTGCCTGCGACGAGCTGGCCGGATTCCTCACCGCCTGCTCGCTGGTGAAGCCCACGAAATCCATCCACGACGTGGAGGTGGCCGGCGTGCGCAAAAAGATGAAGGACAAAGCCTTCGCCAAAGGTGTCAATCGCGACGACATTACGAAAGGCGCAGCGGAACTTGGCGTTTCACTCGATGAACACATCGCCTTTTGTATTGCCGCGATGCAGAGAAACGCCGAGGCGCTGGGACTGGCAGGCACCGCCGCGTAGAAACGAACCCCCCATGCTAGGATGGCGCATGCCCACACGCCCTCTTCTACTTACTTGCCTTGCTCTTGCTCTGCCTTTGGCCGGTCACGCGAGCGATTTCACCCTCAAGGCAAGTCCGGAAACAGTCGTCTGGGGATATTACTCGGCCAAAGCGAAACCTGTCCTGACGATCCACTCGGGAGATACGGTGCGCGTCGAAACATCATGCGCCTGTCCTCCGCCTGAGCGGCTGGAACAGCTCGGCATCAAGCCCGCGGACATTCCGCAGTTCTATCGCGATGTGCACGAAAAGGTCACCGACAAGGGCCCGGGCGGCCACATCCTCACAGGGCCAATTGCGATTGAAGAAGCCGAGCCTGGCGACGTTCTCGAAGTTCGCATCCTTAAAACCGAACTCAATACTTCCTACGCCGTGAACTCCTTCGGCGCAGGCCGAGGCTTTCTGCCCGACGATTTCCCTTACGGGAAGAACCGGCTTATCCCACTTGATCGCGAAAAGATGGTCGCGCACTTCGCGCCGGGAATCGAAATCCCGCTGCATCCCTTCTTCGGCAGCATGGGCGTAGCTCCTCCCGAGTCAGCGGGTCGCTACAACAGCGCTCCGCCGTGGATGCATGCCGGCAATATGGACAACAAAGAGTTAGTCGCCGGAACCACGCTCTATATCCCTGTCCACGCGAAAGGCGCCTTGTTTGAGGTAGGCGACGGCCATGCTGGACAAGGCAACGGCGAGGTCGATATCACCGCCATGGAGACATTTCTCACTGGAAGCTTCCAGTTCATCGTGCACAAGGACCAGCACCTGCTCTGGCCGCGCGCCGAAACGCCAACCGCCTACATCGCCATGGGTTTCCACGAAGACCTGAAAGCGGCAACAGAAATGGCCGTCCGCAACATGATCGACTTTCTGGTGACGGAAAAGCATCTCACCCGCGACGAGGCCTACGCTCTTACCAGCGTCGCCGTTGACATAGACATCACCCAGTTGGTCGATGGCAAGGTCGGTGTCCACGCCATGTGCCCCAAGGCAATCTTCACCAAGTAAGCTGCTTTCAAGCCTGCCATGAAATCTTCAGAATGCGCTGGCTGCGCTTATTTTGTGCAGGCAGCGGCCATGGCCCGGTCAAGCGCTATTCCCTGGAGAGAATTTGTCTTCAGTTTTTGAGCCTGCAAATAGGCGCCCACCGACTTTGCAACGTCGGCATGGCAAGTCTTACTGGCGCGTGCCGTTGCCGTATCTGCCAGTTCCACGATGAGTTGCTTTTGTATCTCATCCAGTTCCGGACGTATCTCTTTCACCAAATTGACGGGAGCATGTGCCGGGACTGCGCCCAAACGCTGCCAGGTGGACAAAAATGAGTATTGAACGACCTTGTTAGCTTCGATCTGCGCCTTAAAGAAATTCTCCACAAAGGCTGGATCCAGCCCTTTCGCTTCACCGTCCTTCACCGCCCCCTGAATGACTTGTGCCTCGCGGGAAGCGTCTTCAACGGGCGCGCCGCTATCCCACTTTGACAGGGCTACCTTTTCCGCAATTTGCAGTCTGTGCGCCGAGGTCTCAACCAGGGGCTGCAATCCGTTCGTCTGGCCGTAAGCGGCTCCGATTCCGCAAAGCAACAGGACAAAAATCATCGGAGGTCTTCCTTCATGTTTCCGCATATCTCTCTTTTCGACAGATGAAGTCAGATCAGTCAAGCGTACTTTTGACAAAGTCGTTTTTCTTGCTCTGGTGGGAATAACGGATCAGCGCATCGGTTTATTCCTGATATTAACTCCAAGTACCAATCGTGTGATTTTCGATCTGTCTCCATCTTCGGTGATCAACCTGCTATTCTTGTCAGTTTGCTATGAGCGCCCCTGAAGAAAAACTGAACAGTGCCCTCGCCTCGAAGCTCGACGTCAACAATCACCGTGCCCGCAACAATGCCATGGGGATGATGGCGCTTGTCGCCAGCATCCGCGAGCAGGAAGCACAAATCCACGAAGGTGGTGGCGCGAAATCCATCGAAGCACAGCACGCAAAGAAGCGCCTCACCGCGCGTGAGCGCATCGCGCTGCTCCTCGACCCGGAAGCGGAACTCTTCGAACTGGCGCTCTTTGCCGCCTTCAACATGTACGAGGAATGGGGCGGCGCTCCGTCAGCCGGGACAGTCACCGGCCTTGGCCGCGTCGCCGGACGCCTCTGCATGATCATCGCCAACGACGCCACGGTCAAAGCCGGAGCCTTCTTCCCCATGACCGCCAAGAAGGTCATCCGTGCGCAGACCATCGCAATGGAGAACCGCATCCCAACGCTTTACCTCGTCGACTCTGCCGGAGTTTTCCTGCCGCTACAGGAAGACGTCTTCCCCGACCAGGACGACTTCGGCCG